>DAOSWS010000014.1 GCA_035593605.1 Thermoanaerobaculia bacterium
GGCGGTCAGATATCGTATCCGAATAGGCCCATGATTCGCCACCATTGGGAGTAAGGACATTGACAAAGGGAGATTGACCATCCAGAACTGTCAGATAGAGCGGGGAACAATCTTCACTCCCCTTTTCATCAATAATTTCATGCCATATCGTATAATTTCCCGGTGCATCGACGCCTACTTCCCTAAGATCACTCTCAGTTAGAATGAGATTTTGACCGGACCGATCCAGATTTACTCCGCATACGGTCGATAAACCATGCTGAAAACTCCAATCGTAGCCTGTAATACTATCAAGCTTGTCATGAAATGGTGTACGTGTGGTTGGATTGGATCCATCAGTCGAATCAAAACTGACAAGGGTAAGTTCCTGTGAGGGGGTAAGTCCCAGTGTATAGATTGAATAAAGGTCACCAGTCTCATTAAGGCTGAAAACCAGGTCATCCGTATCCGCGTAAGGATCACCGACGCACGGGTCAGGGGAAGATATGGCCCAACGAAGACTGGCTCGAACAACCTGCAGAGTTCCAGGAAGAAGGACAAACTGCGTTGAAAGCACATTCAAGCCAGGGGCATTGGGCGTTAATGTGTCAATTAAATCCCAATCGTCGGAAGTAACATCACTGTTGTAATAGAGATCCAGCCGGTCATCAGCATATGTTGTGTCTGCCCAGATTGTGATTTCGACCTTTATCGTCTTTCCAGGTGAAAACACTTTTCCATCCAGAGTACGGACTGATATTCTGTCAACTGATTTATCTTGATGGAAAGTACCCATGCTTCCGTCGGCACAGGCATCGATTGTATTCGGTTGATTGAGCTCCGATTGACCTGTAATATTGTCACGACTCTCGAGCAAATTTATCGAATCACACATACCCACCGGGGTCATGCATGCCGGAGCCAATATCGCAGGGTCATAAACAGCGGGATTCAGCAAAGGCAGGGCACTGGGAGTTGTATTCGGGTACAGGATAACACCGGTCTGCGAGAAATCTGATCCATCCCAGATGATCATTTCTTCACCCGTCCAGATCGCGCTGTGGCCTCTCCTACCTTTTGGGGCACCCTGATCAGGTGTAGGTCTCCAGACATCCTGGTTAGAGAAATAGATGCCACCCTCGTCATAAGCCCCGACAGCCAGACCTCCTCCCCAGATGATCATATCCAGGCCTGACCAGATCGCCGTATGGCTCGATCGTTCTGCAGGAGCACCGGTTAGAGAAGTACTGGTCCATAAATTCGCATCAGGATCGTATTTGCCCCCGTCTATTGGATACACTCCCGCACCTGCATTACCTCCCCATACGATCATTTCAGATCCTGTCCATATCGCAGTGTGATCATTCCGGGCTGTCGGTGCATCTACCAGCGCAGTCCCTCCCCAAATGTCCAAAGGAGGAGGGAAGTATTTTGCTCCTGACTGAAAATACCCTGTCGAGTCTCTACCGCCCCAGATGATCATTTCGCTTCCGGTCCAGATCGAAGTGTGAGAACTCCGTGCTGCGGGAACATTACAGAGCAAACTCGTATCATCGCATGTAGAAATCCATGTATCATTGTCAGGATCGTATAAACCTCCCGAATTAACCCGGTCGGAAAGACCGATCCCGCCCCAGACAATCATATGGTCGCCTGTCCAAACTGCTGTATGGTAGAAACGTTTTTCAGGCGCTGTCAGATCATTTGTAAGCTGCCAGCTGTCCATTAGAGGGTCATAGATACCACCCGTATTTGTCCGTGGCTCGTCTGGAAAATTTACTCTCAGGTAGCCGCCCCAGACAATCATACGGTCACCCGTCCAGACCGCTGTATGATGAGTACGTCCGTCTGGTGAACCATCTGTACTGGTGGGTGTCCATAGTCCCATGGCAGGGTTATATTTCCCGCCCGTATTGTAGGAAACGGTTGTGGTTGATCCTCCCCATACAATCATTTCACTACCTGTCCAGATGGCCGTGTGTCCGGTTCGTTTTTGAGGTACTTCTGCTGCGGCATAGGTAGATATCCAGTTATCCAATGCAGGGGAGTATTTTCCTCCGGTGTTGAGATAGGAACCGCTGTATAGTCCACCCCAGACGATCATTTCACTTCCTGTCCAGACAGCAGAATGATTGGATCTTATTTCCGGAGCTCCTGCAGTTGGCACGCTCTCCCATGTATCTTCGAATGGATTATAACGCGCTCCATCGGCAGAGATTACACTGCCCCAGATGATCATTTCCGCACCTGTCCATACCGCACTCTGTCCGCTGCGAGCGGATGGAGCATCCACCACATTGGTGGCACGCCAGCTATCTGAAATTGGGTTATAGCGCCCTCCAGCATTCGTGGAAGTCGTTCCTCCCCAGATCACCATTTCCTGCCCGGACCAGACGGCGGAATGTCCATATCGTTCTAAAGGAGCACCTGAGGTTTGAATTGCCGTCCACTCATCCAGAATTGGATCATAACGGCCACCCGTGCTTAGAGCATTTGATCCCTGCAACCCTCCCCAGACCAACATTTCACGCCCTGACCAGACTCCCGAGTGGTTTCTGCGTGCATCCGGTGCTCCTGTCAGTGTCGTGGGGGACCACTCGTCTGATAAGGGATTGTATTGAGCCCCCGAATCGAGTTGACTTCCGGGAACGCCCCCCCCCCAGATGATCATCCTATCGCCTGTCCAGACCGCAGAATGTTGTATTCTTGGCGATGGCGCGTCCAGGGCTGACAGGTCTCGCCATGTATCCACCTGCGGGTTGTATGCCCCACCAGGTTTTGGGCTTCCATTTCCCCAGACGATCATCTCTGTACCCGTCCAGACAGCGGTGTGGCTGTAGGTTGCGTCGGGCGCATTCGTAAGAGATGTCGGCTCCCATGAATCTGTGGCTGGAGTGTACCTGGCCCCAGTGTTGGTAAATGAATTACTTCCCTTGACACCTCCCCAGATGATCATTTCCGTTCCCGTCCAAACTGCCGTGTGGCTGGAACGAGCAAGCGGTATAAACCATAATTCCTGCCAGGAATCAGGGCTATCAGGCATGGATTGTAAAGAGCGCTGCCCATCAGTTCCCGAAAACTGCGGCAGGGTGTACGTGAAGAATTCATCCTTAATTGCAGGGAGTACGTTTTCTCGAACGTCTTCCTCGAACCAATGATCGAAAGACTGCTTTATAAAGGTTATTGTTGCTCCATGGATTTCCTTGTCACTCTTCTCATAAGTTATATAGCAGACAAAGGAGTCAGGATTTTCATCCAGATTCACAGACTCAGGGCTGTCTGGAAAGAGGGAAGATACGTATCGAAAGATCTCGACATTTACAAGCTGCCATCTGTCTCCTGGATCAGTATCGATGGCATCTTCGGAAGCAACCAGAAGTACTTCACAGTAAATACCTTCTTCGGGCACAACCTTTTCGGCCATATAAGTGTCAGCAATTTGCCGGGCCCGATCTCTTATTGAACCGTGGATCTCACCGTCATATGCGTACCAGTTCCGTATTAATCGGTCCGATAATGCGGGGCGGATCAGACATTCGGCAATTAAATGAGGGTCGTTATTCAGAGCCTGGAACAATTCCTGCAGCACATCTGAAGCTCTTGAGTTTCCAACAATTCTATTTAATTCTGCTTGCAGTTGTTCACCAGAGAGTGGCCGTCGCCAGTAATGGTCAAGCGCAGCCGATTTCAATAGGTAGTCTTCAACCTTGCTACGGAGAAGCTTATCTGATATTGCTACCTCAAAAGGTGGTTTTGGGCCGGGATTCTCCATGGGCCAGATACGGTGGTCATAATAGACCCGCTCGATAGCTCGCTGAGCCTCCACCCGTTCCTTAAACGTCAGCACATGTTGGGCCTGCAGGGGAATCACTACAAGACCACAAAGGGTAAACAGGATAACCAGCTGTCGCATAGGCACCTCAGGGTTCATAGCATAGTCACGCGAACCATCTCTAAGGATATTATCCCACAAGGATTGTCAGGATAGAGTGATCTCCATCACTTACTCCCGTCGATACACTCGCCTATTTTTTTTTAGAGATTCTCTCAGGTAATGAAAGGCGCTACTCCCAGGTTCCCCGGAATTCACATTTGGGATCTCCCCGGTGGACACAGGATATCTTTGAGATTGTCACATTTCTTGCCCCGGCCAGCTCGAGGGCCTTTTCGAAATACCCCTTCATCATGGCGCAGAGTGTAGGAGAAGAGTCTTCCCAGTCTTCAATCACGACACGCATATCTTTTGGTCCATGCTCAATGGCATAGGCCTTTCCATTGTCAAAATATTTCTGATAGAGATGCCCCACCTTCTTGATCACATACGCGGGAGAAACGATCGCCAGAAAGACACGGTAGATCCCTGTGAGTGCATATTGAGCGCTGAACTTTCCCATCTCTTCGATTACCGCAAGGTTCCTGTCTTCAAAATGGGCGGCTACCGCCTGACGGAACCGCTCCAGCGGACCCTGGGGATACCAGTTGGACACGAGGATAATCCCTGCCAGCGCCTTCCGGTCCTCCTCCGTCATTGTAGTCAGGATTTTCTGAAGCACTTCCTCCCCATAACGGTCCCGGACGAACTGCTGTTCAACTTTGTATCCGACGCCCTTGATTTTTCCCATACAGAGAGTGTATCACAACACTGTGCTCAGAAAATGAACAATCCACGATCATGGGCCTTCGAAGGGTCTACCATGCCTGCGGGAGGGAGTGTTGACGCGCCATAAGTGAATTACCGGGCGATAATCGTCTGCGAAGACCTCCATCACGTACAGAAGATTCCGTTCCGCGTCATAAGCGGGAGATCCTAACCGATTCTTCCTCTGGTCGTCAAATCCGTTGTACATTGTCACATCCGCCATGTCCGCGTTCAGGAAGAGCCGATCATCAATGTCCAGGACAGCATAGGGCTGAGGTTCCCATGGTTCCATCGTACCCGCCGCGACACGGGCCAGATCCGCCGGATCGTAAAAGAGGATCTTCGCGTCAAACCGGGAAGACCACCAGCCCCGGCTCTGGGTCTCAACGGCCGCTCCTTCACAGGGGGCAATATCTTCTGCCGTGCAGGTTGTTTGACCATCGGGCTGGGTACACATAAAATCCCCTACCATGTAGACGCAGGGAGCTCCCTCCGGATAGAGGGGCGGCGGGTCTGTACCTGCTGGTGTGTAAAAGCCATACCAGTTATACCCCGATCCTTTTGTCCCGGTAAAGAGAACAGCATCATTCCCCCCCGACTGGATCCAGGCTCCTCCCGTCCATGAATCCGCGTGGCTGTAATGGTTTAGTGTATGCCCCTCTTCATCCCCAACGACAGAATAGTGGAGAAGGGGTACATACGACATTTCGGTATTCGGGGCAGGCGGGCTCCCGACGGGTGCCCCTTCCAGCCACGGGGCAATCGCGTAAAGATTCGGTCCCATGCCCGACCAACCTCCATCGCGGAACCTTCCCGTCGCCAGACTTCTCCCGCCGGTGTTTGAGGAAGCCCAGCCATCGGGAATGGCCATGAGGTAGTCGTTGACTCGGTAAATAAACCCGGAATTATTCTCCGCCTGGGTGCCCACCCACCATGCCCCCTGCGTGTCCGGATGGGAAAGGTCCGTACCGCACCAGGCGTGGGTCGGCGCCACCGTTACGCCGGGTTCCTCGTGATAATGCTGACCCCAGGCCAGGTAGAGCAGACCCTCCGATTGACCCTGTTGGGCAGGGAGGTAAACCATGCCCACCCTGGGGAGTTCGACAAACATGGAGAAGAGACTTTCTCTCACATCGGAGAACGGCTGCAGCGTCACTGCCATGGGAAGGCTCTGCACATTTCGGGTGACGAGAGGAACCGGAATGGAGAATTCCGATACCAGATTTTCACTGTCCAGCCCCGTCGCGAAGAGAGAACCCGGAAACCCATCGGAAGCTCCTGCCGGATCTCCGTGCGGGAAGTACGCCATGGCTTCCCCGCTCCAGTCCCAGGTCTCCGGGTATTCGGTTGTAACCTCGGGAAGACGAAAAGCTCCCAGGTAAACCAGGTCGGAAGGCTGGAGCCTGCCTCCAAAGAGGATTGTCGGGATGGCCATAAAAAGAAAAAGGCTCTTATATAACAAGCCTGAACCGATTAACTTTTCCCCGTTTAACCGAACAGTGGTATTTGCTCTCATTTTTCCTCCCATAAGAAAAATTCATTTCCCTTACTCGAATTATAGGTCTCCCCCCGGATAGGGTCAATGCAAAGGAATGAGATAATCTGGGATAATGAGACCATGAACCACAATCCCAAGGTCGAGAAGATCCCTGGAAGAAAGAGGAGTTCGTACATTCTTATGATCTTTCCCCTCCTTTCTTTCCTGCTCCTTGCAGCCCATCTCCTCCGGAGAGGGTATGGGCTGGCCGGTCTGACCCTGGTGATTATCGGAACCACCCTCCTCTGTATTCCCCGGTGGTGGTCCGGCTGGATTCTCCAGGCTCTGCTCGCCGCGGCCTGCCTGGTCTGG
Organism: Thermoanaerobaculia bacterium; assembly: GCA_035593605.1. NCBI lineage: Bacteria > Pseudomonadati > Acidobacteriota > Thermoanaerobaculia > Thermoanaerobaculia bacterium. Next base: position 6,468 of record DAOSWS010000014.1, read on the forward strand.
ATACGGACCTTTTTTCTCCTGTCGTCGATGCGGATGGCTGCCGGCGAATCGTGGTCTCGCCTTGCAATCATCCTGGGCAGTGTCATTCTCTGGACACTGATCTCTCTTGTTCTATTCTGGACCAGAGGATTCAGACAGAGATTTTCCTGAGTAATAGTGAAAACTGTTTCCCGTTGACGTAACAGATTCCATCTATTTTGATCTGCGGTATCGTCCCACCAGCCGGGTTTCTCCGATAATGTTTTCCTTCATGGCGGCTTCAACCTCTTTCTTATCCGCGCCAGGTTTCAGGTTCAACAGAATATCCAGAGCATACAGCCGAAACACATACCGGTGTGTGCCCCCGGGAGGACAGGGGCCTCCGTAGTCCTGACGACCCCAGGAGTTCTTCCCCCACGTAACGGAAGCCATGATTTCCTTTCCTTCTTTCGTGGCAGCATCGATCGCTCTGATATGATGTGGGATATTAAAGATGACCCAGTGATCCCAGGTACCCACGGGTGCATCGGGATCATCCATGATAAGGGTAAAGCTCCGTGTGCCTTCCGGAGCTCCTTCCCAGGAGAGAGGCGGGGCCAGGTCCTTTCCATCGCACGTATAGAGAACGGGAATCATCTCCCCTTCCCTGAACGCTGTGGAACGGAGGACAAATGGCCTTTCATTTTCCGGTGTTGCGACACTCAGGGCAGCGGGCAGGACAAGGATAAAAAAGATCAAACTTATGGATCCACCCATAGATACCTCCTGATCCTTACGTTACGCCTGCCACTCCAGGTAGTCAAGGAAAAGACTTATCCTTTACGTTAACGATATACTATCAACATATACCATGAATCCTGCAAATCTCTTCCTGGGTGGGTCGTACATCCTGATAAGCTTTGTCCTGATCGGTCTCTCCATCCCTCTCCTGCATAGAAAAATCCCAATGAACCAATGGTATGGCGTTCGGATCCCGCAAAGCTTGGAATCGGAAGAACGCTGGTATGCCATCAATGAGATGGGTGCGAGGGAGATGATCTATTGCGGGGTGGTACTTCTTTTGATGGCTGCCGTTATCTTCCTTCTTCCACTATCGAAAGAGCAGCCCTGGATAATCATCCTTGCGGCCTTTTTTCCCCTCCTTCCGCTTTTTGTCATGACGGTCCGGATTCTAATGAAGGCTCGATCCTTTTGATTGATAGTTTCAGCGGAAGCTGAACGGTCGGCTGTGGCTTCGGTCCCGGTAATCCCTGACCAACCGGACGTAGTTGTAGATCCGTATCACATCCCCCTGGGGTCCATGTCCAAACGGGTAGTCCCCGGGGTCCCCCACTTTGGGATCGCTTCGCTGGGCACCGGCACCGTGGACATCCATATAGGTGTAGATTCCCGACCCCGGCGGAACTTCCATCCACCCTGAGGCCCTTCCAAAGGCGACATAGGCTCCGTACATCCCCGGCATGATTGAACCATTGGCGTGGGTTGTGGAGGACCAGAAGTAAGGATAATCCTTCTCACCGATCTCATTGGTGATGGAGGTGATGGAAAAGATCGGATCCAGGGCTGCGGAATCGGTAACGGAGGGGGCACGGGTGTAATCAACAATGCTCTGCAGTTCCTTCGCATTGGGTAAGCGCCAGTCGGTATACCCCAGATACGCTTCCTGGTTTTTTTGGTCGACCCAGGCGAGAGCCTCTTCCCAGTTCATCCCGACACCGCTGTCCTCCCTGGACCACATGAGACCGCTGGACCGATCGCTGACGGTCCCGTCTCCGTTGTCAAAATAATCATTTGCACCATAATCGGTTCTCCCCCGGACATGAAGAACGTAAAACCGTTTCCCCTCGCTCTGACCGGGAGGCGGGTCGATTCCATAGCCCTTGATCCTGCCATCCGCAAAGTTAACCCCGAACATACCTCGCGATCCCATCATTACAGTTCCCATATAGAGCGTTGATGTCACAAATTGTGCATCGATGATCCGCTCCCCCTCTCCGGTATCCCCATAGGCGAAATCAAAATAGTCTGTATCAATGAAGGGTACCAGTTCCCGGGAGACTTCCTCTCCGCTGGGATCAAGCCCGCTGAAGAGAATCAGAGAGTAGAGCTCCTTGATCGTGGGAATCCGCCAGTCGTCATACCCGGCCAGATCAAAAGCTTCCGCAGCAGCTATAGCTTCGTCCCAGGTCAGCTTATCATCATAATTAATCGAACCGTCCCCATTTAAATCAGGACTTTTCTGCCACATCAGCCCGGTAACATTGTCCGAAATCGTGCCGTCCCCGTTATCGGTATAGGAGGGCGGATTTCCAGCGTACTGAGAATCCTGCCCGTAAAACCGTTCGCCTTGCTGGGGACAGGAGATGGTACTCGATGTATTAAAACAGAGAACCTGAGCCGTATCGACCACGGGATAGGTTCCTGCCGAGAGACATGAAGTGATCAGGAGGCAAAAGCATGCATGAAGCCACAGGATCCTTATTAGAGAGCGCCTGGTAAAGGTATTTTCAGGTGTCATTGGCATCTCCTTCTCATAACGTTCATTTCATAAGACGGGTCCGTGCAGGGTGTGGATGACACATTCCGGGAACTCCAGACTTTCTCCCTCGTATAAAGGAACATAATCACAGGTTCTTTTCCAGAGAGGATAGAGAGGAGGGCATATGGTACTCGGATGGCTGCTGGCAGTGACACTGACGATTACACCTACCGCGCAGGAAATCACCATTGATGGAAGAATCGATGAACCGGCCTGGGAACAGGCCCTTATCATTGAAGATTTTGTTGAAATGAATCCAGGGGACAATGTTCCCCCTCCGGTCCGCACCGTGGGATATGCGACTTACGACAGGGAGCATCTCTACATTGCCTTTCGCTGTTACGACCCTAATCCGAAAGACATCAAGAGCCGATATACCGATCGGGACGGAGCTTCAGGCGACGATTTTGTCGCCCTGCTGATCGATACCTTTAACGACGAACGGCGGGCGTACTTTTTCGAAACCAACGCCCTGGGCGTCCAGATGGACGCGACCTTTCTTGAGCCCGTCGGTTATGACTACTCATGGGATACCGTCTGGGCTTCCGCGGGCCGTTTAACCGATTTTGGATTCGAGGTCGAGATGGCCATTCCCTTTAAATCGATCCGATTCCCTAACGACAAGGAACAGGTCTGGGGATTCACCCTGGAACGTTACTATCCAAGAGAAACAACCCATCGCATTGTCTCCCACACCAATGATCGAAATCGAGTTTGCTGGCTCTGTCTTGATGATGAATTGGTCGGTCTGCGGGATATCCAACCCGGGAAAAACATTGAAGTAATTCCCGCAATCACCGGAATCCGTACGGATGAAAGACCCTCCCCCGTGCAGCCCATGGACTCAGGAGATACAGACATCGAGGGAAGCCTGACCGCGACCTGGGGAATCACTTCCAACCTGACGCTGAACGGAACTCTGAATCCGGACTTTTCTCAGGTGGAAGCCGACGCCTTTCAACTGAACATAAACCAGAGGTTCGCTCTCTATTATGATGAAAAGCGCCCCTTCTTCATGGAAGGTTCCAGCTACTTCAATACGCCGCTCAATGCTGTTTACACCCGCAGCATTGCAGAACCATCCTGGGGACTGAAACTCACGGGAAAGGAAGGGAAGAACGGATACGGCATCCTGGTAGCCCGGGATGACTATGCCACGCTCCTGATTCCTGGAGTGAACGGTTCCTACTCCATTCCCTGGAATGAAGAAGCCCTGACTGCCATTGGCAGGTATCAGAGAGATTTCGGCGAGGATTCCACGATCGGAGGGATCTGGACCTATCGGAGTGCCGGCAGCTACTCGAGCTGGTTGGCGGGAGCTGACGGAAGAATCCGCCTGTCACAACAGGACGAGATCAACTTCCAGGTTCTCCAGAGTGGAACGACCTATCCGGACACGGAAGACCTCGCAGGCTTTCACGGCGAATCGGTGGATGGCGGAGCTTACTATCTTCACTACCAGCATTTCACCCGTGAATGGACCTTCGATGCCGTGTATCAGAAAAAGGATGAAGAGTTCCGGGCTGATCTGGGATACATTCCACGCGTTGGGGATGAACAGCACGTGATCAACGTCGGCCGACGGTGGTATGGAGGGAATGAAAAGCCGTATACGATGATCTTTATTCAAGGCGCGGCCTACCAGACTCTCGATCCGGATCGCGATATGCTGGATCGCGGATTCGGGATTTTCAGCTACACCTCCTTCCCCTGGCTTCAATCTTCCCTCAACATCGGGTACGACCTTTACGACGAGTCTTTTGAAGGCATAGAGTATCCTGATCGTCATACACTTCGGATCATCGGTTATGCAAGACCGGCAAAGTGGCTCAACATTCAGCCATACTGGGTGGAACAGAAAACGATCGACTACGTCCGGAACCGGAGCGGAGACGGGAATACGCTGGGACTTGATGTTTCCCTCCGTCCGGGAAAGAGGCTTCAGCTCGGGATCAGTGCGGAAGAATCGACTCTGGATGTGCAGGGGGGAAGGCTCTATACCGCCCGTCTGCTCTACCTTTCCACTCACTATTTCTTTACCAGCCGTCTGTTTTTCCGAGGGATTCTCCAGAAAATGGAGCTCGAACAGAACCCCGGCCTGTATGCGTCTGAGGTATCGGGCCAAAGTGAACAGATTGGCACCCAGTTCCTTCTTTCCTACCGAGTCAACCCATTCACTCTGGTTTACCTGGGATACTCCGATTTTGGAATGGAGGACGACTGGACCGATCCGACGACCCTGACACGGACCTATTTTGTGAAACTCTCCTATGCGTGGCGTCCCTGATTTTTTCATCCGATCAATCATGAACACGCCTGTATGAAGAGCTTGGTCATCGTTTTTTTGTCGATCTGTATCCTCGCAGCTTTTCTATGGTTTCTGGATCGCTGTCTCCTCTGGATGGAAGCAAGGGGATGGATCTATTACCGAAAGAAAAAAACCAGCCCAGGAACAGCCCGAAACGCATTCCTCCATCTGCAGACGATGGTGGATCCAGGAAAGCAGATCATCATTGAGGAACAGGAGAAGATATGGGAGGACGGTGCAGAAATCGGGAATGGAGATCGTTCAGATCATTCCTGAAAGGGGCCGCACCGTTCAGTTTCTGGCGGTTTCCGGAAAAAGGATAAACGCTCCGTCACAGATTACAATATCCCTTCCCGGAGGCTGATATCCCCCGGCTCGGTTTGCCAGGTTCTGATACTCCTTCCAGGTATGGGCATCCATCTCATGATCTCCTGCTTTCGAGACCAGGAGATAGTGTTCCTGAAAGGCGTCGCTCCAGTACATGAGGTCCTGGTCCCATGCATCCTTCAACGAGAGATTCTCTTTCATACTGACAACGGCGGAAAGATCCTTCACAGGGACCCATACCGCCCCGGAATCAGGGTAGATACCTTCATTCACGGCATATTCATCGATGGAAAGGGCAACGACTTTCATGTCCGCCGTGGTTCGATGCTGTCTGGCCCGGTTCAGAGCCGCAATAAAATTGGGAATGGCAATGGCGGCCACAATGGGGAGGGTCACCATGCTGAAAGCTCCCAGACCCAGTCCAAAGCCGGCAAGGATCTTTCCGCTGTGGGTGTCAGGATGTTTGAACGCCTTCACCAGGGCGATAATGCCAAATAGAATCGCGAGGGGACCCAGGATCACGTTGAGAAGAACACAGCTTCCCAGTAGAGCCAGCACACCGAAAACAAGAGATGTAATTGCCAGACCAATCTTTTTCTTTCTCTCACTCACAGCACCACCTCCGGGGGGATAGGAATATCATACCCTATACCCGCAACCATCCATAGTACCTACCCAATAAAGCAACTGCACCCGGTGATTGTCACCGGGTGCAGAAAGGGTCTTGACAGGAAACTCAGGTTAGACGGTGGCTCCCATACACGTGGATGAGCACTTTCCCATGTGTTCCTGGATTGCCTTTACGGCTTCGTCAGTTTTTCCCTCCACGGTGATCTTTACACCGTTACGGGTTGATTTCACATTCGACTTCGCCTGAGCCAATACGGCAGCGCAGCAATCCTTTTTGCACAGTGTGGCGTCCTTCTCGAAACGGGCCTGTATGGTCTTCACGACTTCCGGATCCTTCGAGGTAATTTCCACCTTGACACCCTTCGTGGTATTGATTACCTCGAAGGCCATCTTCGCGTGGCAGCCTTCCTTTGAAGAAGATTCGGCCATGGCTTTACCGGCACATCCCGCTTTGGCTTCCGCATGGTGGGAGCACTTTTCCCCTTTTGCGGCGGCTTCCTTGCAGCATGGTTTCATGTCACCGCTGTGATCACATTTAGCCTTTGCTTCATGGTGCTTACAGTCAGCTTTAGCTTCCACGTGATGCGCGCACTTTTCACCCTTTGCCGCAGCTTCCTTACAGCAAGGTTTTTCTTCGCCGGTGCATTTATGGTCCTTCGAATCTGAACTCTTGTGTTTGCAGTCGGCTTTCCCATCGGCGTGGTGCGGGCATTTTTCACCTTTTTCCGCAGCTTCCTTACAGCAGGGTTTCGTTTCTCCCTTGTGGGAACATTTGGAATCGGCCTTGGGGGCTGCCGCAGCCTGATCATCGGACATCCCATTCATGGGACAGCCGGTTCCTGCTAATGCAGGACCTGACATCCATAGCATGGCAACACAAAGCACTGCAAAAAGCATGAAGATACGTTTCATGGTGCGTCTCCTTGGAATTAATTTAATACCATATTGAACCCAAATCATAAATGGACTCAAAAGCATAGTACGGATGATACCACGCATTTGTTGAGAACAAGTATCGAATTTGGGGTATTCCAGATTTCGCGCAGGCTCTGGAACGATATTGACACCGACACTGACTGGGATTAGAGTAATTCAGCGTGCCTGAATTCCGGAGAGATCGCTCCAATTCCTCCGTGTATCCCAATCAGGCCAGGAGCCCATTCATGGTGCGTGGCCGTTCATCCTTCGGTTTGCGCGATGTATTCACCTTCCCATTTAGAATCCTTCCCATCATCATTCTCCTCTCCACAGTTGCGTCTGCCCAGGATCGAATGGTGAACGTCAAAGCCGGAGTTCTGCCTGCAGGGTGGTCCAGGACCGATCGATTTGGAGATTCCAGCAGAACCAACAACTGGTTTTGCGGTTTCTACGAATCCTCTCAGCAATCTTCAGGACGATGGATTACCGTTTCGATCTTCGAGGAACGGAGACCCGGATTCAAACTTTCCGATTACATTCCCATGGGTTTTTCTCAGAAAATGACGATCGGAGACCACCCCGCTGTAAGAGGCGGAAGAGGCTGGGATTCGTCCGGTCTTTACATGAGTTATACCGCCATCGATGTCGGACTTGAACAGGAAGGGCGATTCATTATTGTAAATGCAAACAACTATTTTTCTTCAGAAGAGGATTTTTATAAACCTGACTATGCACTGCGGGACTATCAGCACAAACAATTCGAAGCCTTTCTGGAGGGATTGGTTTTTGAATTCGTCCGCCCGCCGGAACCCGCGTGCGAGATCAAAGTGGAGATCTCAGCAAAAAGGGTGGACTTTCAACGGTTCCAGGTTGAAGGAAAGGTATCTCCATCAGGCAGTGTAAAGAGTGGTGTCTTCACCCGGATGGGCGCAGGGACAGGCACTGAGGGGATGGTCACCATAACGGGAGGAACCTTCCGGGCAGAGGGTTCATTGTTGCGCGGAATGGAAAACCAGCTTCCGAAACAGACCTTTCTTCTGACCCTGGAGTGTACGGAAGGAGGAAAGTGGTCCCAGAAATTCGAGATCCCGGATTGCTGTCCCCTGTGTCCTGAAATCTTTTCTTTTGACGGATTTGGGAAAGACAGACTGGGCAGAGCAGGTTTTGAAACCGGGGACGACATCCGGTACAACACAAACATAAAGAAAGATTACAGCGGGATCATGTCAGACATGCAGGATGCCGTAGCCCGCTACAAGAAACTTCATCCCCGGGAGACCTTGTACCGTGATCGAAAGATCGACAACTCGGTCCCGGCACTTTCCTGGCTCTTTGCGGAAGGGGGTGTCGTGGAGACCTACTCCAAAAAAATGGTGTTCAACAAAACGCCCCCATGGGAGGCCGGGAAGATGGCGGAAGGGTCAATCCAGAAGGAGGGCACTGAACCCGGTTTGCTTGCATCAATGAAAACGCTCAGTAAAGAGAAAGGTAAATTGAATCCGGGAGACGTGCTGTTTCTTGCCCTGGAGCACAGGAAGGGCAACCTGAATGAAGCCCTCCTGCTGGCTCACAACACATTACGATCCCTTGCACGGGGAGGCGACTACGGTTTGACGGCGGTGCAGCGGGACGATTCCTTCTTTTCCACCCATCTGGAAACGATTCGGGATGGGGACAATGCCGGCCCCTGGTACCACCTCTATGGAACTGCTTTCTTTGAAGTTGAAAGCCGATCGGGGCTCAGCGGTGTTCGTATTATCACCCTGATGAGTGATATGGGAAGTTCCGGAATTGAATCCCTGAAGAGTATTCTGGGGTACGAAACTTCAGGAAAATCAACAACCGACATTATGTCTATCCTCGCCAACATTGGCGAGCAGTTGTATCGGGAAAAAGCTTCGGGGCGGGTTCCCGATCCAGAGAAATGGTGCTTCAACGTGTGGGGAGCTCAGATTGCCTCCCGCCTGCTGGCGGAAGCAGGAGAGAAACCTCATTCTTCAACACTATCCGTTCCCTACCGTCCACCTATCGCCTCTCCGGTGGCAAAGGAACTTCCCGATGGAACCCTTCAGGATTCCCACGGACACACGATCGTCATGTGCCCACTGAAGGTTCACTGGAAAGGACAGCAGGGAGAAATGTTCTTTAATCTCACCAATGGTTCGATTCAGGGTGACTTTCCCGTTCAACTGATTCCCTTCTTCGAGAGCGATGAGACAATGGGGCTCATCTGGCAGGACCTTGGGGATGAACCCTATGATGTTTCTTACGAAGCTGTCGAGGACGGAACGTTTCGCATGGCTTATGTGGAGAGACAATCTCAAACAATGAGCGTATTTGAAACATCCGTTACCAAAGGGGAAATGATCCAGGTCCATGTTTCCGACACGCAGGGTGCACGGCCTGTCTATCGACCCGATGGCCGTCTGCTGGAACCGAAAACCGTTCACGTTTCGTTGAAAGGACATACACCCAAACCACTTCCAAAGGTGCAGAGTGTAGATCCGTCTCCCGCGGCGGATAGCTCACCGTCTGAAACCTCCATGCTGATCCCGGGTCTTCTTCTGATTTTTCTGGGAGCTGGAGCCCTGATCGTTTTACTCGTTCTGATCGTGCGTTCACGTTCTGCGAAACGTCTGAACCATGCGGCGATATCGGCCCCATCCATTCTGGAAAAACTGACCCGGGAGGGCGGACATGAAGGCTGGTACTTCCTGTCGGGATCTACACAGTCCGGGCCCGTCCATGCCGGATATATCGCGGAACAGGTGAAAACCGGAAGATTCAATCCATCGACACCGGTGTGGACAGCCCGTTTGGAAGAGTGGGTTCCATTGCAGGATTTGCTCCAGAACAATTCTTCCCGGTCCGGCGAGCAAAGTTCACCGGATTGGTATGTGATGATCAACAACCGTCAAACGGGTCCGGTGGACACAGCCACTCTGAAGCACTGGCTGAAATCGGGGCAGATTCGAGCTGATTTCTGGGTATGGCGTGAAGGGCTGTCATCCTGGATCCAGGTTAAGGACCTGGATCGTTACCGGTGATTCTTCCCGGATGGCTGGCCTCCGGGCCAGACTTCATCTTCAGGGCTGTCAAACTGGAGAAACTCAACAGGCGCCCCGTTGTGAATGATAAAAGCTACGCGCACGCCACCCGAGGGACGATTCGGAGGAATCAGGATATCGTGGCCCGCAATGGAGGACTCCAGATCCTCCACCACAAAAGCCACATGGGGCACCTGCTGAACGAGGTCGGGAACCGGGCTCCCCTATTCAAATCGCATCCACTCGATACCGAAGGGACTCTCATCAAAGCCGGATACAAAAACCCTGAAGCTCTCAAGGTAAGTCTCTCCCTTTCGTTTAACTTGTGTGGGGATTCCCAGATGGTGGTATTTCATGGTGTGTCATACGGAATCAGGTAGGTGTTGTTTCTTACGAGAATATAGACAGCCATCATGATTCGATATAATGCCTACACTTGAACAGGGAGGTTTGTCATGACCCAGGATTCAGTCAACCCGATATGGTCACCCGTGGTGAAAGGTGTGCTGTTCTTCACCGGCTGTTATATAGCCCTCGCTCTCCTGGGTGCCTGGTACACACGAAACATCGAATTTCTTTTCTATATCGGAGTCATGTTTGTCATCGGACCCATGGTGGCCTGGCTGCACAGCCGCGTCCGCCTTTCGCCGGGAGCATTGTGGTGCCTGAGCGTCTGGGGTCTTCTGCACATGGCCGGAGGCCTTATGCCCGTTCCTGCCGGCTGGCCGATTAACGGAACGAAGGCAGTTCTATACAGTCTCTGGCTGATCCCGGATTTTCTGAAGTACGACCATGTGGTCCATGCCTTCGGGTTTGGAGTGACCACATGGGTCTGCTGGCAGGGCCTGAAGGCTGCGGTCAGACCCGGGCACACCCTGCGGCCCACTTTCGGGGTCCTCCTGATCTGTGTTGCCGCAGGGATGGGGTTCGGAGCCCTGAATGAAATCATCGAGTTCATTGCAACCCTGCTGGTTCCCAATACCAACGTGGGTGGGTACATCAACACCGGATGGGATCTCGTCTCCAATTTTGCAGGATCAGTGATTACAGCCATCCTGCTTCGTTTTCATGGAAGAACAGGTTCAATGTAGCTGTCCGAGCTATTGACAGAAATTTTCATTGGCCCCATAATAAAAACAGATCGATTGTGAGGAGAGGGTTATGTCAAAAGTAATCCTGACAATATGTGTCGTGGCTCTTTTCTGTGGATGGGCCATAGCCCAGACCAGTACCAGTTATACGCTGGAGGAGCATACACTGAACAACGGGGGGGATCCCCAGAACGGTGTAGTTCTTACATCCACTTCCTACACAATCACTCTGGATGCCATCGGCGATGCCATCGCCGGGTTACAGCTTGCCAGCGCATCCTACACGATTGGAGGCGGTATCGTAGGCGGGAACGTCCCCCCGGGAGAGGTACTCAACCTCATGGTCGCCAGCCCCGGCGGAGTCACCACCCTCACCTGGGATCCTGAGCCCTCCATCGGTGATTACAACGTGTACCGCGGGGAACTTTCCAGTTTACCCTCTTCCTATGGGATACAGATCGAAAGCGCCTGGGACGGAGAATCCTATCCCGACAGCGATCCCTATACCGGACAGTCCTATTTTTACCTTGTGACAGCCAATAACCGATTAACGGAAGAGGGAACAAAGGGTTCCGACTCGGCAGGCCAGACAAGACCGTAACATACTCGTCGTTATTTGCCCCATACAATAGAATCGTACCCTCCATTCCAGGAAAAGGTATATCTTAACCGTTGACAAAAAAACGAATGACAGACAAATATAAGACTTTTAAGATGGGAATCTGCAGAGGTTTTTCTCTGTTATGAAAATGGTGAATTTCCGATACCTTCGGTTGCGGTTTCTTCTTTCCGGATTCATGTTCCTGTCCATTCCGCTCTTGGGACACGAAACCGGCCTGCGCCTGATTCAGCACTACTCCCCGGATGATTTCGACGGAGGTTCCAAATGCTGGGCGGTCACACAGGATTATGCCGGTGTCCTGTACGTTGGAAACCTGGCCGGTGTCCTGGAGTTCGACGGCGAATGGTGGCATACATACCACCTGCCCAATCAATCCGCCGTCCGGGCCCTCACGGCCCTGCCTGACGGTTCTATTGCTGTGGGAGGTTCGAATGAGATCGGGCTTTTAATAGCCGACACCTACGGCCGAAGAATCTATTCCTCTCTCATGGACCACCTGAATCCGGAAGATCTCACCTTTGGAGATATTTATTCCATTCTTCCCTTTAAAGAGGGATTCTGGGCTCTCTCCACGACACGCCTCTTCTATTTTGACGGTTCCACGCTCCAGGTTATCATCACATTCCCATCAAAAGACTCTCCCTCCTCCCTCTTCGTATGGAAGGGTCGACCTCACCTCTTTCTTAAAGGTAAGGTTATGAAACTGGGTGAAGGAGTTGTGGAAACCATCCCGGACCTGAACCTGACTGTTGTGCCAGGAAGCCCGATTCTGGAGGCCTCCCCCGGAGTTCTCTGGTTTAACCACCCTGACAGGGGAATCCTCCGCCTGGAGCGGGGACAAATTTCTTCGATCCATCCGGACTCGGCTGACTATCTCAGGGGTGTCTATATGACGGGAGGCTGTGTTCTGCACGACGGAAGAATCGTAATTACAACCGGCGATCGAGGAGCAATGATTCTGAACGCAAACGGGGAAATCGATGAAGTCCTGTCGTACGAGACTGGCTTGATGAGTGAGAATGTCATGTCCGCTTTTCCTTCCAGGGATGGAGATTTATGGTTAAGCCTTCAGAATGGGCTGGCCCGAATCGACATCCATTCCCCCATGACGATCATCGACAACCGCCTCGGGTTGAATGGCCCTGTTTCCGCTCTCCTCCGCCATAGAGGGAAACTATTTATCGGGACATCCAGCGGCCTCTTTATTCTCCATGATGGCAAGGGAAGCACAATCCATGCTTCGGACTCCCACGTTGTGAAGGCATCCCGGATTGACGGAATTACCGATGAGGTCTGGGGTATCCAGGATGTCGAAGACCAACTGATCATCGCGACCTCCCGGGGTGTGTATCGGTATGATTCCGGAACCGTTCAACGGATACCGGGCACCGAAGCTCTGACGGTTTACGCCCTACACCAGCTGCAAGATCAGCCGGATTCCATCCTTCTCGGACTCAGAGACGGTGTTGCCCTCCTCCACCTTACAGGAACGCGGTGGAAACTTGTTTTTCGAACGCAGACCTTTTCCTCTATGGTCCATACGATTGCGGAAGCCCCGACGGGAATCCTCTGGCTCGGGACCATACTGGACGGAGCCTGCAGAATCTCCTATTCGGAGAATGATCCGATTCGGGAAGATAAATTCGAACCCGATACCCTGAACCATTTTGGAAAGGGAGAGATCGGGTGTTTTCGTTTTGGGAATGACATTCTGATGACGGCAGAAGATGGCATCCTGAAATTTGAGGGAGGCAAGCTTATTCTCCATCCGGGATTGAAAAAGCTGGGAAACTTGAGTGACGTTTTTTATCTTGCGGAAGATGCCAGCGGCACGCTCTGGATGAATACCCACCCTCCCTCCCGGGCCAGGCTCCTCCCGGATCACCAATGGAAATGGGAAAGTCCCTGGATGTCCGCTTTACCTGGGAAGGATATTCAGATCATCTATCCGGACCGGGATGATGTAATCTGGTTTTCCACTGACCGCGCCCTGACCCGATTTGACAGCACGATACAACCCTACCATCAGGAGGAGAATCAACCCCTGATCCGACGCGCGTCGGTGGGACCGACCGCCGTGGAGATCTTTCGAGCCGATGGTTCCGCACCCATCCTGTCCTTTCCGGTTCGCCGTCTTCGGATCGAATACACCTCTGCATGCTACTACCCGGGAGTTCGATATCAATGCAGAATAGACCCCGGAGATGATGACTGGTCCAGCTGGAGCTCCGAGCCGTTCCGTGAATACACCAACCTTTGGGAAGGTGAATATGCCTTTCGTGTAAGAAGTATGGGGTTGGACGGGAATCCCGGGCCCGAAGAGATTTACAGGTTCACCGTTCTGCCGCCATGGTACCGCACGCTTGGAGCTTATATTCTATGGTTTTTCGCAGCCGCTCTCTCTGTATTCGGCATCGTGCGCTGGAGAAATCACCGCCTGCGGAAACGGGCCGAGACACTGGAAAACCAGGTAATGGAACAGACTCGTTCCCTGGCTCAGGCCGTGGATGAATTACGTTCAGCCAAAGAGGAACTGGAAGAAAAAAATACCCAGCTGGAAGAAGCCAACACACGTCTCCACTCCTTATCCTTTCTGGACGGATTGACGGGAATCCCGAACCGGCGCCACCTTGAGGAGACCCTCCATCGTGAATGGAGCCTGGCGTGGCGCAGCCGCTCCAGCCTGGCATTTGTTCTCATGGATATTGACCACTTCAAACTACTTAACGATTCCCAGGGACATCAGAAAGGGGACGACTGTCTCCAGACAGGTAGCTCTTTTTCTCAAGAACAACCTCCGCCGTTCCACGGATGTAGCCGGACGATTCGGCGGGGAGGAATTCGCGCTGATCCTACCCGTCACAACCCTGGAAGGTGCTGAGAGACTTTCGGAGGAACTCAGGCAGGGCATTGAGTCCCTCGCCTGCCCCCACCCGGCTTGCCCATCAGGAATTCTTACAGCAAGTTTTGGCGTATCTGCCGTAATTCCCATGGAAGAAACATCCGTCGATCAATTGATTGAAGCTGCGGATCGCGCACTGTACCGGGCCAAGGTGGAGGGCCGGAATCGGGTCTGTACAGCCGATAAGTGACCCCGGCAAAAAACCTCCCCTACTCTCCCAGCATTCGAAGAAGAATATCAGGCCCCGGACCGACGGTGCCCCATACTTTATCTCCTTTCAGGAGAAGGCTGATCGGTCCAGCCGAGGCGTAGTAGGGATCGGTAAAGGTCACAATCTCACCCTTTGTCGTAATCTTTGATCCGCGTTCTTTCGCAAAGGCAAGGTAGGCTTCCACCATCGATTGTGAGGCCGCTGTGCTTCCCGGTGTCAGGAGAAAGAGCCTGAACTTGGATTCTCCATTTTTAATATCGACCGAAAAGGCCGAATGAAGAAAAGAATGGCCAAGGAAATCCTTTGCAATGTAGGTTTCGGAACGGGGAACTCTTCCTTCCCGGGGAAAGAGGGTCAGCTCCACGGGAGATCCGTTCGACTCTCCCAGCCGTTTCGCGACTTCTGTGGCGGTGGAAAGCAAGAAGTCTCTTTCATTGGTTTGTTCCAGAAAGGAAAAGATCTTCACATAATAAGGACCGGCATAGAAATTAAGAACGCCGGGTTCGTAGTACCCTTCGGCACCCGCCGTTACAAAGTCTCCCTCGCGCGGGGCCTCCTGACGGTACATCCCAAAACCCGCAGCAGGCGTGCTCATGCGATAGATATCGATCGTGAGAGCAAGGTCCTCACCTTTCATGTAGGAAGCGCTCGCAAGACGGTCGAATCCGTATGTCAGAAAAGATTCCGCTGCTCCGTCAATATATTGAAAGAGCGTATCCGGTAAGTAGATATCCACCGGGCTCTGCAGACTTAAACCAGACATTTCCGGGAAGGCCTGGTCCATCGGCGGGGAACCCGTGGAGGGAACCTCCGATCCGGAGGGAGCGAGAAAGAGCAGTGAAAATAGAATGGGCAACAGATTCATATGGTTCTCCTGAGGCTCGTTCAGGCCAGGAATTCGTCAGGGATTGCACCTACGGACTGCATGGCGAGGGCACGCTGGCGCACTTCAATTCCATGAGGGCAGCGTACGGAGCAGTTGGTGCAGGACTCGCATGGAAGTCCGCCATCCAGTACCTTTCTCACAGTGTCCTTTGCGGCCAGAAGGTTTCGGTAGCCCCGCGCATACATGTATCCCCGCATGAGGGTCGGGAGGCTGAGCCCCTTCACGCACTGGGTCTCACAGCGGCCGCACTGCTGGCAGTAGAGAGGTGCAGAGGCAAGCTTTTCCGCTGGAAAGAGTGCGGTTTTTTCTTCCGCTGACATGGAGAGATCGGTCAAAACGGTGATATCCTCTTCCAGCTGATCAAAGGTAGTAAAGCCGGGGATGGCCGTGTGGACATTGGGATTCTGGAGGGCCCATTTCAGTGCGGCCTTCATGGGGATCGGACGGGTTCTCTCCTCATCCCAGTAAACACCGGCTTGGGTTTTCATAGCCACGATTCCCAGCCCCTTCGACACCGCCTCCGCCATGGCCGCCTCGATTTCGGCCCGTTTATCGTGTTTAAAGTTAAAGGCGGTAAGCACCACATCATAGAAGCCCGATTTCACCGCCGCACGGATCACCTCCGGTTCGTTACGGTGCGTGGACACACCGACAAACCGCACCTTACCGCTTTTCTTCAAGGCTCTCATGGCTTCCATGGCGACGGAGTCCATGACATCGGATTCCGATCTCATGCTGTGCAGATAGAGAATATCCAGGTAATCGGTCTTCAGACGTTTCAGGCTGATTTCCACTTTCTCAATAAAGGATTCCTTTGTCTCCCGGGTTTCACCGGATCGGGACGTCTGGACCGAAGCCCGATCCACCGTCGTAGGCCTGGCCTTACTTGCGAGGATAAAGGAGTCACGGGGCCTGGATTTGATTACGGTTCCCACCATCTCCTCATTTTTCCCGCGCTGGTAGTAGTGGGCCGTATCCAGTAAACGGATCCCCCTCTCCAGAGCCGCCGCCACGAGGTGGGGGTTCTCGGCGTTCATGACTCCCATGCTTACGACGGGCACTTCAATCCCGGTCTTTCCCAGCTTCCGGGTGATGATGGAATCTTTGGGCGTTTCAGGTTTGACTGCTTCCGGGCTTTCGTCTGCCTGCAGGCCGGACGGCGTCAGGGCGGCGGCCGCCAGTCCCGTGAGCCCTCCCGCAATGAATTGACGTCGGTCCTGTCCGTCTTTCTTCGGCATCACGTTCACCTCTCGAATTTTTTCTTATTATACAGCCTTCCTTACAGCTCCTCTTCCGACTCCGGCTCTTCCGGCGGCATCAGATCCTCGTCTTCCTCATCGAGAGGTCTCTCTTCGGCTTCCCCCGCGGGCAGTTCCTGGACCTTCTTCAAACGAGATGTGATTCCGCGGGTTTTGCTGGAGAGGCGGTCCAGATGTCCTCCCGCAGCCTTGAGACTCTTCTGTGCCTTCTCCACCATCTCTCCAAACCTTCCAAATTCCGTTTTTACAGATGAAAGCAGATTCCAAACCTCTCCCGACCGCTTTTCAATGGCGAGGGTCTTAAACCCCATCTGGAGACTGTTGAGAAGGGCCACCAGTGTCGTGGGGCCAGAGGGAGACACCCGATACTCCCGCTGAATCGTCTCCACAAGGCCGGGAATCCGTAAAATATCGGCATACAGGCTTTCGATGGGGAGAAACATGATGGCAAAGTGAGTCGTATGGGGTGGGTCGATGTACTTTTCCGAAATATCCTTTGCCGCAATTTTTACAGCCTGGGTCAGTTCCCGCATAGCCGCATCGATGGAGCTCTTTTCCCCGGCTTCATAGGCTTCCAACAGCTGCTGGTAGCGCTCCATGGGGAATTTCGCGTCGATGGGCAGCCAGATCTGACTCTCAGGATCGTGGCCGGGAAGCCGAATGGCGAATTCCACCCGCTGGTTGGAACCGGGTTTCGTTTCGACGTTCGTCGCATACTGCTCCGGAGCCAGCATCTGCTCCAGGAGATGGCTCAGCTGAAACTCCCCCCAGGTTCCGCGGTTTTTTACGTTATCGAGCACCTTTTTCAGATCGCCCACAGAAGAGGCCAGGGCCTTCATCTCTCCGAGGCCCTGCTGAACACGGGTCAGGTTGTCACTGACCATCTTGAATGATTCACCGATCCGCTTTTCCAGCGTCTCCTGAAGGGTCTCATCCACGACCTTCTGCATCCGGTCCAGCCGTTTTTCGCTGGATTCCTGAAGTTCGCGAATTCTCGTCTCCACGGTTTGCCGCATCTCTCCCATCCGCCGTTCGTTGCTTTCCGTCAGCGTCGTGAGTTGGCGCGTGAAGGTGTCCAGCTGGGATTTCTGGGCCGTGGAGCTCTCGGTAAACCGGCCGAAAAGCGACTCCTGGAACCGCGTCAGGTTGCCGGCCTGCTCTTCCCGATTTTCCCGGGCCGTGCGTTCCACGTCCTCGCGGATCCTGGACACCTCGTCCCGGATCACATGGTCCGCAGATCCCGCAGAAGTCCCGCGGCGGAGCAGAACCGCGACCTGAAGAATCAGGACCAGAACCAGGAGGACAACCAGGATGAGTGTAACTGGATCCATGTACTCCCCTTTCCGAAGTCAGCCACCGGGTACGATACGGCGGCACTTCCCATTATGCCATGAGTTCACAATACTCCCGGTACCATCATGGCGTTTCCGGAGAGACAACGTATGTCCGTCTTGCGCAAAAAACCAATTTGATTATGTCTTTGGGGATCATTACGTCGTTATTTGCGATTCCTTTTCAGTCAAAACTTTCAGGTCACTTTTTCCTGTTCTATTGGCTAATTCTTTTCAAGCAGGAGCTGTAACCGATAGATCACCATAGTCCCCATACGCTGATTCTCTTCCTTATGGATAAGCTTCCATGGAGCATCCCTTGACTCCCTTTCAAAATACTCATATTTCCCATAGATCTCAAGGTTAATATCAACACCCTCGATGGGCGGCAGGTATCGTTTTTTTACTTCGTCATCGGGAAACCGGATCCTGGCGCCCAAATTTTTCTCAGATTCCTGCAGAGCCACGTGGACACTCTCACCCCAATTCATGGAAAACCAGGATTGATCGTGACGGTCGCGAGTTTGAAGTTTGTATCGTGTAACCGTCCACCGGCCATATTTATGCGTTCCCAGGTAGTGAGCGCCCGGCCCCTGGTCGGTTTCATCCGTCAGCTTGACGTCCACGTTATCTAACGATATCGAAAGAGAGGCTTCTCCATTAGGACGCACGGCCACCCAGCATCGATCTTCATAACACTGATTTGGATTTTTCGATCGATTTTCCGTGTTGTCTCCCGAGACTGCCAGGGTACCCTGGACCTCAACGGTTGCCATCTTTCTGTTATATATTGTTCTTAAATCCTCCGATAGGCTTGAACGACCCTTGATGGGGCTGTTGATCGTGCCCTGATTCTTGAAACGCCATGATAGAGTTTCGCTCTTAATTTTCTTGTCGGAGCCCTTGCCTGTAACCCTGATGCTGATGGCGTCCTCGGCCAGAAGGATACCCTCCTTGCTGAAAAGGGCCACTCTGGGAGAGAAGGTATCACCAGGTTTCAATCCCCTGTACGTATGCTGAACGACCGATTCTCTTCCCGGAGGTCTTTCTTCACTCTGCATTTCACCATCGTCGAAATCCCACTCAAATCGGTATTTTCCCATGGGAGTGACGGCAGCCGTGAAGGTTTCCGAGCTCTCAGAAACCCCGTCTGCAAGTTCCAGAACCAATATTCTTGGCGGCTGAATGGTGACCTCCGCCTTCCCAACCGTAATTTCAGATGACGCGCTTTGAACGATTTTGCCCCCGGTAACCATATCGACCGCAAGGACGTACTTGATCGGCTCATCCTTCTCCTTCACTCCCGGCGAAGGGTCCCACGAGTGCTTCAGCCGGGCCTCCGCCTCGCCCTGTTCGACCCTGGCTTTCACCTTTCCCTTCGATTCCTTCTTTCCGTCCCCAAAGTCATAGACAAAGGTGACCTCCTCAATGTCCGGCGCGATGCTGGAAGCCGTAATATCAAACTCATATTCCCGGTATCCCTCCGCATCCTCGATCTTCTCCGGTTCGATCTTCAGCGTCCCGCTTGAAATCCTGACGGCCCAGATCCCTGCCGTGGCTTCTTTTTCGATCTTCATGGTGTGATAGGCAACATTGTCCCACTTTTCTTCTTTCCGGGATTGGATCTGGATTCCGATCGTCTCTTCATATGTCGATCCATTGGCGGCGATGAAGTAGAGGGTGTCCCCGTCTTTCGCTTCGATCTCATAGGTTTCAGGGAACGGTTTGTCAATGGTAAGAAGGAGCCTGTCACCTGCATTCAAATTCTCCCGCCCCTCTTCATTCCGGTAGAGTCGCACCCTGTAGGGAGGATCGTGGCCCAGGTCGCTCTGGAAGATTCGAAGTATCTCCCTCTCTGCATCGATCACCAGGGTATCGCACTGGCTTGCGGCGACATCTCGGTTAGAAGGATTGGAGAAATCCGAAAGCCGCAGAGAACAATGTTTCAACAGCCAAACGGAAAAGTCGAGATAGAAGTCGTCGAAATTTTCCCCGGTCCTCCTTTTGAGAAGTTTCCTCAGTGGAACCAGGGGATCGGAACCCCGGTCTCCTGCAACGGTATCGATCAGCTCCTTGACCTTGAATCCCCGTTCGGTAACGAGATATCTGACAAAGACCGGTGCAAGGTATTCGTATTCCAGCCCTCCAGTGAGTGCAGTGGTACCGGGAATTTTCCCTGTAGAATTTATCGGGTAGTGTAAAAATTGATTGCCTATCCTTTTGCTGATGGAGGGAGTGTCCTTATCCCAGTCAGAGCGGTAGGGTATCTTTGCCAGGTCGTTCCCCGCCCACTCCGCTGTCGCCTCCATCCACCACTTGTGGGGTGTCCCTGTCCACGCTGTGAACATTCCGTAGTAGGGCCTCTGGATCACATGAAAGAGCTCGTGGGCAAAAAAGGATTTAAAGGTCTGAAAGTGGTCGCTGAAGGAACCACGGCTTCCCGTGACCGGGTCAAAGAACTCCAACCTGATGATCTCCGTGGGAACATGGATAGTATCCCAGAAGGCATCATGAGCCATTTCTCCCTGCTGGATGTAGTAGTTATAAAGGGAGTCGATCTTGACCTTGACGTACCTGGTGTAAATATGGGCTCCAAGGACGCCCTTTTTCGTCGGATCGGGAAATCCCGCTTCCGTGTATCGCTTTAATGACTCTTCAAAGATGAAGGCGATATCCTGAACGGCCGCGGAATATCTTGAATCGTAGGTATCCACCAGATGGAGATTTGCCGGAGCGATTGCCCTTTTCCACTCGTCGTCCGGAAAAACCGTTCTCAGTGCCTTATCGGAATAGAGAACTCGTATCTTCCAGTTTCTGGAGAGGTACTTATCATTGGCCCATCGTTCCGCGACTTCGGAAATCGTACCCCCGACCACGGCGACGATCGCCGCCGTCTTCCCCAGACCTACAAGAGAAAATCCGGTCCAGAAGGCGGAAAGATGGTCGGTGGCCATACAGAGGGTGTGGTTCGTTTCATCCACCCTGAAGTAAAGATCTTCCCATACCATCCTCTTCTCATCCCATCGGGCTGGAGAGAAGTTCGCCTCAACAGGGATCGATCTGTCTAACAGTTTCGGATCGTATGGGACAACAATCTCGATGTATCCGGGCAATTGTGTCATCCCCTCGATCGATACCTCGTACACCTCGATCTCCTCGAAGGGACTATCCCGATAGAGGGCGGGATCTTTCACTTTCGAAACGGCCAGTGTCCGCTCCCTGTCCAGGATACCTCCCGGGATGGTGACCGATATCCCCTCCTTTGTCTGAACTCTCTGTTCCCTTTCGGAGGGTCGCACCTTTCCGCTGTAGAGAGGAGTGACGGTTGGCGCTTTGACCTGGAAGGAAAGTGAGGCAAAGATCTTTTCATCCAACCGTAGTGCGATTTCATCGCATGATGGGGCCAGCGGGGTGTTTATCCCGATAAAGCGGTCTGCAATTGTAGAGAAGGACAGGTCTTTATTGCCACAGGAAACCCTCAGATCCTTACCCTCGACAGTTGACGAAAGTTCGATGATCACAAAAGAACCAGCAGGACCCTCCCTGGGGTAATAGTCGACCACCGTAAGCTTTCTCTGTTTCACGAAAAGAAGGAGACCTCCGGCAACAACGACAACAAAGAGCACGCCGATAATGGCAAGGAGCAGTCTCCCCCCGACGACCTTTTTCTTTCTGACGATAAGGTTCTTAAGCCCGGGAACCTTTCGGCAGGGAACCCATTTCCCAAGAGATTGCGACCAGATGAGATCGTCGGAAAAGAGATTTCCCTCCTGCCCAAAGAGGCAGATTTCTTCCCAGGAGTAGGGGCCGAACGTCTCCCCTCCTCTCCCGAGGTAACAGGTTTCTCCGCCATGCACGGGCACGGGCGTCATGGGGAAAATATATCATAAGGAGAAGCCTGGAAATTTCTTTGATCTAATAACGGGAATGACAACTCAGACAATCCCTCAGTCCAGACGGGTTTAGATCCGGCCAACACATGGCGTGAATGAATAATCGTTGCAGGAGAAAAAAATTAAAGGATAGATTGCTTCGATTGTCAATAACCTGACTCACAGGTAAAAAAGTACCATGTGCTCATTTCACATCATATATGAACCCGGGAAGTAATTTCCTGCAACCCTGAATCTGTTTCGTACGAAAATAAGCAATTGATAATTAACAGCGACGGTGTGCGTTCTTAATCGCGGCACTGACTTTTCGTTCGTCGCACTTTCATTGCATACGGGGGCCATAGGCTTTTACAGCCAATACTTTATCGCTACTCCCAGGGGATGGGGATTCCCAGGGTCTTCAGTTTTTCCTCAAACTCGCGGCCCTCAAGGGTCACCCGGGTTCCCTGTTTCCCCTCGGCCAGGAAACCTGACGCCAGGGAGAGCTTCTGGATTTCCTCTGCTGAAGATTTTCCGTGAATCGCCGCAAGGACTTCCTGTTCTCCCCTCGAAAGGGCGAGTCCACTCAGGACGTAATCCTCAAAGGCTTCCCAGACGATCGGGCACCAGGTCTTCACGATGTCATACCCGATGACCCGGGCATAGGACCGGATTTCCAATTGGGCTGTGGGGTCCAGGCGAAGCTTCAGAAACCGGAGGAGGTTGTGCAAATCGATCTTCCAGTAGGATTCCGTGTAGGTGGAGAGGGGAAGGTCCTTCCTGGCCTGTTCCCGGGCAATGCCGACTTCCAGCCTTTCCCTGTATACTTCGCGAGCCAGAAGCTGAACCTGGGTTTCGCGATCGGTCAGGCGATTTCCCTGATCCGGTTCGAGAAACCCCTCGCTGGCCTGCTTGTTGCTCTTTGATTGTAAGCGCCACTCCTCCGGAAGGGTTTTTGCCGTGGCATCGATTGCTTCGGAGTACCGGGTGGAATACTCGTTCACATTCGCGGTTCTATGGCGAATCCATTGCCGCCAGCAATCCATGGGAACGCGGAGATGGAGCTTGATTTCACACATTTCAAAGGGAGAGGTGTGCCAGTGACGGATCAGGTAGCGGATGAGCTCGCGATCCTGGCTGGTCTTCTTGGTTCCCTTTCCGTAGGAAACCCGGGCGGCCTGGACGATGGATTGATCGGTTCCCATGTAATCCACGACCCGAACAAAGCCGTCGTCAAGGACCTTGTAGGGAACGCCCAGGATTTCGTCCATGGCCGGGACTCGCGTACGTTCCAGTGCTTCCCACGTCTGTTCAGTCATTCAGGCTCCTAACATTTAGCTTGTTCCGGGCATAGAGCCCTGATGTTCCGTCATAGTAGCGCAAGCCGTGTTAAACGGCAACGATTCGATCTATTCATAGATCAGGAGCTGGAGTGTGACTTCCATGAAAGGGCTCCAGGAGTCGGGGTTGACATTGTTGTACTCTTCGCCGTTATACATCCGGATGTCGAAATCGAGTACGTTGTCCTGGCCCGGAACCAGCTGATCGGTCAGATCGACCCGGTGGTCCAGGACCGCCGCCCCCGGACACCATCCGTTGCGGTCGTACTGCCACGTTCCGTACTGGGGACTGATGGGGTTGATGTCACAATCATTCCGCCATGGGATCACCGAATTCATCGTGCCGTTGGCATAGAGATCCATCCGCATAATACAGAATTCCGCACAGTTATTGGTATTGTTGAAGGAGTGTCCGGTTCCGATGAGACGGGCTTCGACACGGGAAGTATCTTCGGGGATATATACCGTCATCGGGTCAATCTGGGAATCGACATTATTCTCTTCATCGATAAACCCGACGACGATATCCTTGCGGCTCCAGAGGTTTACGACCTGGTCTGGACCATGGGGCGTCCCCGGGTAGAAGACGAAGGTTGCGGATACCCGCCAGCCATCCCCATAAACACTTCCCGGCCCGATCCATGTATCGATCGAAGAAACCAGGGTCTGTTCCCCGGCAAAGTAGGAGGCGAGGGGTGTGATGTCGACAAAGTTGCACATCTCCAGCCGGTAGGGTGTGATGTAACGAAAAACTTCAAGATATTCCCACGAGGAGGGATCATCCTCAGGATTTACTACGAGGCGCAGGGAACCGATACGGTCCCAGTGGTCGCATAAACCGCTTTCCGGGCATTCCAGGTTCAGGATCAGACCCACCTGGTTCCAGTCCTGTGCGGGGGGGAATTCGACCGTGTTGACAATATCCCTCTGGTTGTCATCCCCGAGGAAATAATGAAAGACCTGATCGAAAGCGGTCACCTGCGTGGCCTCCTCCGGTACAGGATCGCCCGTGCACAGATACCAGGGATGCTCGTCCTCAAAGTCAACCCATTCCCCCGTCGGCTCCTCTTCGGGAGCCGGAACGATTGAAGGTGCCAGGTACGTGGGATCGTTGGAGATACGGTCCACGCGGGAAGCGTAGGCCGTGAACATGGGTTCCCATGATTCCCCGGGATTCAGGAAGAGATTGTCCGTCGATTCGAGGCTCACCCGGGCGGCGTAACCCGATCCGGCGATTCCGTGACGATCCAGGAATCCGTCGATCTGCAGATGGGCCCAGGGTTCAAGGGTAAGGGACTCCGTGGCAACAACCGAACCATCCGTGGAGAGCAATTCCACCAGTAGCGTTTCTCTGAGGTTGAGGGAGAAATTGATGAATCCAAGATTCGTTCTGAAATTCTCGCTCGATTCCAGGTCCATGAGAATGACCGGATTGCACTGCGCTTCCAGAGGGACAGGGGGAATACCCTGTCCGAAGGTGCCTTTCCCATCGGGGGAGGGTGTCCAGGTACGTGAACCGAGATCGACTTCCTTCAGGTTGAAAGAGGGATCGACGGCCTTGACCACGAGGGCTCCCAGAGTATAGCCGGGGAATTCCCTGTTCAGGATGTCATCGATCCTGGCAGAAGCCCCGGGAACGATCGGGTCGAGAAGAAAGGTATAGGGGACCGAATCGGCTGATCCTTCCGCTCCCGTGGGAATCAGATCGATTTCGACGTAGTAATCGTCGGTTTCCGAAGGGTTCCGCAATACGAGGTCCGTACTCCAGTAAGAGTTGTTGCCTCCTGCCTTGGAGGCCGCTGCGGGAATGAGCAGGGGGACAGCACCGTACGAACCCGACGATTCCAGGTAAACGGGATCGTTGGTGACTCGATCGACCCTTGACCCATAGACAACAAAATCGGGATCGGGGAGCTCGAAACCAGGGGCTCCCGGCGTCAGGTCGTTCGCCTGCTCCATGGAGATCCGGGCCGAGTAATCCTCACCCTGAATCCCATGATCATTCAGGATCGCATTCAGCTGGAAGTGGGCCTGGGGCCCCAGGTGGAAGGGAATCGATTCTACGACAAGCCCTGAAGGATCATAAAGTTCAATAGTGAACAGGATGGACTGCAATCCCGAAAGATTTACGATACCCAGGTTGGTACGGAAGAAATCGTTCTGAGCGAGACCCGTAACCACCCGGGTTGTTCGGTTGAGATCTCCCTCATCGTCCCAGGCCACGGCAGGAATTCCCTGTCCGAAGGTACCGGGACCTTCCTGGGAGGGTGTCCAGGTTCTCGAAGAAGCTGAGATCGGAACGGGCATGCCGTCCGTATCCTTTGCCTGGATGACGAGCGCTCCGGAAGAATAAGCGGAAAAATAGGCACCAAGGACGTTCGGAAGGGTAATGGAGGCACCGGGAAGGAGGGCAGCGGGAATTTCCACGATGTGAGAATTTCCCGGAAGGGAGTCCAGTCCCGTGGGAAGAAACTCGAGGGTCAGGGAAGCACTTCGATCGGAGGGATTGACGATCGTCAGATCGGTCTGCCAGAAAGATCCGTTCCCTCCCTCGGTCAGTGCCGCGACGGGCACGATCTGCCTCCACGATGCATGAGTATCCGCATAAAGGACCGCAGATGTAAGAATTACAAAACTCATAACAGCCATAAATCGTTTCATGATTTTCTCCTTCGGTGGCCTGAATCCTTAAGTGTACCCGACACAGCGTTCACGGACAAGGATGAATCCCGATCTTCAGACCTGGCGTACAATAGAACCCGGTGAACCTGATTCCTCCGGAGTCGTCCAGACGGTACCGTCCGCGAATTATCGGCCATCGTGGAGCGGCCGGGCTGTCCTATGAGAACAGTCTCTCCGCCGTAAAAACCGCCATTGAACATGGTGTCGATGTTGTCGAGGTCGACATTCAGGTATCCCGGGACGGCTGCCCTATGGTCTTTCATGACCGCTACCTCGATCGCCTGACGTACCGAAGTGGTTATATCCACGAGTGGTCCTTCCGGGGGCTTCGAAGAATCCGCCTCCGGAACGGAGAGGTGATTCCCACGGTCCAGGAAGTCCTGGACCTCTGCCGGTCCCGGATCCCCGTCATCCTGGAAATTAAAAGCGAACGGGCCTTTCCCCCACTGAAGGAACTGCTGCGGGACTACGAGAATGACGATCGTGTCCTGGCTGCATCCTTCGACCACGCCTCTCTTCTCTCTCTGAAGAACAGCCACCCGGGACTCCGGACAATTGCGCTCATGGAGGGGGATCCCGTCCTCAAGCTCGGTTTTCTTCGGGATGCCCGTGCAGACATGGCGGGAATGTCCTTCGATACGCTGGGGGAAGATACGATACGGACCTTTCACGGGGAGGGGATCGACTTCATGGTCTGGACCGTGGACCAGCCGATGGAAATGAAGCGGGCCGTAAGAGCCAGACCCTGGGGGATTGCCACTAATTACCCGGACCGGCTGGCCATGCTGCTTCATCGAAAACGATCTTTCTGAAACGTATGGTTCTCTGATTGCAAGTGCATCGGAGCCGTGTCACAATGGCGGGCATGACCATGATCCGACGACTTTTTCCAGCCCTGAGCCTCATCCTGGCATCCCTCTCCCTCTTTGCCCTGCACCCGCCCCGCCCCGGGGAGATCCAGGCACTGAAGGATAAGGGCACCTTCCAGGAGAGGCTGGCCTTTGCGCATAAGCTTGGAAACCACAGGCTTCGTACTGGAGAGGACCTTCTCCGGGCTGAACCGCTCCGCGGCCTTCCCGCCAAGGGAACGGTCCGCATGGTCATGCTGTGCGTTGACTTTCCCGATTTCAAGCACAAGGTATCCCAGGCTTCCATCGAAGCAACCCTGTTCGGGGAGGGATATGCGGAAAATTATCCGGTGGAGAGCCTTCGAATGTACTACCAGAGATCTTCCTACGGGATCCTGGATATTCAGGGCGATGTTCTGGGGTGGTACACGGCCCAGTTCCCGAGGGATACCTATACCGACAACGCCGAGATGCTGATTGAGGAGATCATGGATCATTACAACGGTCTGGGCCAGGACTTTTCCCCCTACGACAACGACGGGGACGGCCAGATCGATTACTTCGGCGTCTACTGGACCGGCCCCATCGGGGAGTGGGCCTCCTTCTGGTGGGGATGGAACAGCTTCTTCGGGGATCCTTCTTATAAGATCGACGGAAAAAGCCTGGGTAATTTTTCCTGGTTCTGGGAACCGGACCGGGAGAATGCCGACGCCTACGGCATGATTCACGAAACCGGTCATGCCCTGGGACTTCCCGATTATTACGACTATGACGATTCAATCGGTCCAAGGGGCGGTCTGGGAGGCCTGGATGTGATGGACGGGTGGGCCTGCGACCACAACGCGTTCAGCAAGTGGGTGTTAGGATGGCTGACACCTGAGGTATCAACGGAAGGTGCGGGGATCAGTCTTCAGGCAGGTGCCCTCGTTCCCCAGGCTGTCGCCATGGGAGACGACCTCTCCCCAACCGATCCCTTCCATGAATATTTCATCATCCAGAACCGGTCCCGGATCGGAAACGATACGACCTTCCCGGGGGATGGGATCATGATCCTCCATGTGGATGCGCGGCGCGCCTGCGGTGCAAGCACGATCTATGACAACTCCTATACCGAGCATAAGCTCCTGCGGCTGATGGAGGCTGACGGGCGGGAAGAGATTGAATCGGGCGGCTGGGCCGAGTTCGACGATCTTTACGCGGCCCATACCCATGCGTCGTTCACACCCGTTACACAGCCCAACTCCGACCTCTACGACGGAAGGGCCAGCGGCGTCCACGTGGATGGAATTTCCTCCGCCGGAATGATCATGACTGCAGACATACGCAGGGATGGATTACCGATTCTGGCGTCCGTCCGGGTGACCTGGCCCCAGGACGGGGAGACAAATGTCGACAGCTCCTCCACCATCACCTGGGACAGGGTCCCTACGAACTACGGTTATGCCGTTGAAATACATTCAGGGGTCGCAACCCTCTTCCGGGCTTCTCTCCGAAAAGATAGCTCCTCCATGATCTTTCCCGCCTACCTTGCCAACCCGGGAAGTTCACTGCAATTCTGGATCAAGGCAAAGGGGGATGGACTTTCCGCTGGAACGGGCCCCTACACCAAGGTCAACCTTGTAACCCAGTGTCCCGATCGAATGGCGTGGTTTGCCAAAACCTTTTTCGAGCCCCCCTGCAGTGTCTGGTTTCCCGGTATAGCCCACCATCCAACGCTGGGCCTGACAGTTATGGCGGGCGGGCTGGACACTCCCGTGACCCAGGTCTACGACGGATATTCATGGAGCCGGATCGATACCTTGAATCAACCGCCCGCCCGTTCCTTTCCGGCCATGGCCTACGACCCCGTTCAGGATGGCATCGTTCTCTACGGGGGATGGAATTACCAGAACTCTGAATCTCTTGGTGACACATGGGTTCTGGATCCCTTCCGAAAGACGTGGACCCGATATGATGGTGAACCCTCCCCCCCCGCTGACTGGGCCGGGCTCATGGTAACCGATCCGGAACGTAACGTCGTCGTGCTGATCCTTCCCGGTGAGACATGGGTGTGGAACGGGAGTTCATGGGCCCTTGAAGATGCCGGCACGACTCCCGTGATGTTCTACGCCTCCGCCGCGTGGGATCCTGTGGGAAAACGTGTTCTCCTTTTTGGAGGAATGGACGGATACACCGGGGCACTGTCGAAAACGCTCTACGCGTATTCCGAAGGCCAGTGGACACCTCTAACCACGACCCTGAGCCCTTCCGCCCGGTACCTGACCTTCATGGCCACCGATCCATGGTCGGAACGGGTTCTCCTCATGGGAGGAGATAATGGGTACGAAGTTCTCTCGGACCTGTGGGCCTGGAACGGCACGCAGTGGACTCAGCTCGATCCGTGTGCAGGGGAACCTCCAATGGCATGGCCTGCACTCGGAGTCTTCGACGTCGGCCGAAACATGTTATTCATGGCCGGGGATTCCACGGGGATATCCTGGGAACTGGCACCGCGCCACACCGTGTCCGCCGACTTTACCGTCAACCCAGATCCTTCCTCAGTCAATGAACCTGTAACGTTTTCCCCAACGGTCACAGGAACTGTATCCCGTTATTACTGGATCTTCGGGGACGGTGCCACATCGTCGGAGGCCTCTCCCACCCATACCTACCTGGAGCGGGGAACCTACATGGTGCGCCTGCTGGTCATGGACGGGGAGGGATCGCACACTACGACAAGGTGGATCACGGTCTCGGGTCCCGGTCACACCCGGCCCTTTGACAAACCCTGAGAGAATGGGCTACCGGTTCTGACTTAATCCAGGGAGCGGGCCTTTATTCCCAGCTTTCGGAGCCGGGCCGCGAACCGGCCCCGGTCCGCAAAGGTCCAGACTTCCTGTGGAGACACCCGTTCTATGAAGGTAATCAGGTCCCCGGTATCTGCGTGGTCACTCATCGGGATCCTGGCATCCCAGGATCCTCCACGATCCGCGGCCCAGCCTGAAACAAAGGCAAACCGTGCCCCTTCCCGGGACATGGACTGCCTCTGGTAGGTCAGGAGGGAGCGTGTGACCACCATGAAGTCTCCACGGAGAGGCGAGCCGGCCTTCCACGGGATTACGGAAGGCAGGGCGACGCCAGCTTTTCTCATCGATTCTGTCATTCGGAAGAGGCCGGCCGGGAGTGCTCCCACGTACCCACAGGAACCGAGGTGGAGAACCAGATCCTGAGCCTTCCCGACCCGGCTCATGACCACAAAGACAGGATAGGCACCTTCGGCTTTGCAGGATAGGAGAAAGGAGAGGGCTCGGGATTCCGCCTCCTCCAGGGTAAGATGGCGGTACGTTCCCTCACCGTAGGTTCCTTCCATGATCAGCAGATCGGCGCGAGGAGTGGAAGCCGCCGGGCAGGTACGAGATCCCGACAGTCGGACGTCGCCTGAAAAGAGAACGACGGATTCATCCGCTTCAAGCAGGAGCTGGGCCGATCCCGGGATGTGACCAGCCGGCAGAAATGTGAATGCGTATCCTTTCTTTTCAAAGCGCTGATGCATCCTGTAGGTCTGCAGCTTTTTCGGTGCGTCACGGAGATCTTCCAGGAGAACGGCCGTTTCCAGCGTGCAATGTCCGATCAAATGGGGCGCGAAATGGTCCCGATGCGCGTGGGAAATAAAAGCCTCTTCCCTTGGTGTCGGCACATCGAGATACCATCCAAGGCATGGAGCGTAGACATGGCCGTCCCGGACGGTGACAGGGTAGTTTTTCACAGCGGCGTTCACGGTCAGAAATAGGGAAAAACGGTATTCCTACACCTTTCCCGATTGGACAAGACGGGCAAAGTGTTCGAAGGAACGGTCGTAGGTCCTCTCCGCTTCACGGGAAAAGACGCACCCCGGCAGCTGGCGGCTCCGGAGGTGATACTGGATGCAATCACAGCATATCCCCTTGCGGGAGCAGGGATCGTACGTGCATGTGCACAGGCTCAGGCTCTTTTCCTTTTTGCATTCCATGGCAACTCCCGGCTGGCGTTGATTCCAATCAATTGTAACCCAATAATTACACCTGATGATTCATCTTTACCTCAGAAACCACACTGTCCTTTCCCGGGAAATAAGGCTGAGGACTTCGGACAGATCACAGTTCCCATTATCTTACATAGGAAAGTTTTTATAATCTATATCGATGTGCTTATCCCTTGATGATATAATAACGGATTCAATCGCGGAGGAAATATGGGATATAAACCTTCGGTCATCATTGCTGACGATAGTGAAGCTTTTTTAATGTACCTGTCACTTGTATTAAACCGCATGGGATTTGACATAATACCTGTAGAAAATGGATATGAAGCCATCAAACTCGGAAGGATCCTTTCACCTGACATAATCATGATGGACATCATGATGCCCGAAATGGATGGCATCACTGCGCTTCGAAATTTAAAAAGTGACTCACAGCTTCGACATATTCCCGTAATTATGATTACCGTTGTCTCCGATACAGAAAAAGTAGAGGAATGCATGAGAATCGGGGCTTCAGGTTATGTTACGAAACCCATAAAGCTATCCAGGCTTCATGAAACAGTCAATCAAACCATACCGTATACTCATTTTCAGAAACGCAAGTTTATCCGGGCGACTATAAATCAGAAAATTCTTGTCGAATCATCGCTTTTTGGAAGCAAAGAGTATTTTGCCGAAACATTATCGGAAATGGGTATTTACTTCAGAACAAATGAGGCATATAAAGTTGGGGAACCGGTTAAACTTACATTTACCTTGAAAAATCAAACAGAGATCTCATTATCCGGTTCCATCATTTATCGAAAGGGACTTTACGGCGATGTATTTAAACGTTCACCAGGAGTGGCAGTCAAGTTTAAGGAACCTTCTGTTTATGAAAGAATGCTCCTGAAAGAGTATATTGCTGAGAAGTTAATCGGAGATATCCTAGATGAGCAAAAGGAATCTCTTTTTGTAAAAGAAGATGAATCCTGAATGGTCAAAGATTACATGGGCTTTTCGACCCCGGTATTTTATTGACTGGCTCTTAAAGAGCACATAAGGGAAATAACGGTTTTATGGGAGTCTCTCTACATTCAATAAAATGATGTTGCCATCAAATTGGGTGGAGCCAATGTTAATTTCCCGCTCATCGATGACGGAGAAGCTCCCCTCCCGATCTACGGCAACTGTCTTTACGGTGTAAGAGTCCGGGGTGAGGCTTGCAGTATGCACGTTTATATCAAAGTGATGCGGCAGGTCAAAAGGTCGTCGATGACGGGATGGCGGCGGCCATGGCACTTCCGGCTCTTCAAATTCCTTTGCCGCGATGAACTGACTGCCGAATTGCACGTAAACACCCTGAAGCTCGTCATCATCCAAGACCTGTCCGTGGAAGTGAAGGATATTTCCCTCCACGGTCACTTCAATAGACCCGGTCGGGAAGTGGTCATCATGGCGAACGGCACCGAAGAGAAGAACTTCATCTCCTGAAGCGACATAGAGCCTGTTGTTGGATACAAGGGATCCCGTGACTCGAGAGGAGAGTTCGTTGACTCCCGCATTCCATGGATTGTGTATTAGATCAAAATTATACAAATGAAAAATCTCTTCGCCTCCTACTTTCGTCACCTTGGTCACGTATGCATAAGACTCGTGCGCTACTATTGTGTTGACGCTTCCCCCATCTTCAACGAGATCGGTGGCATCCCACCAATTGTAATCATAGATTCTGTCTTTAAGGTAAAAGACCACGATGTGATCCGGGTGGGGATACGCCCTGCTGTTGGTTAAGTAGTAGTTTTTGTACTGGTGTGAAGTACGCTGCAGGCAAGATTCTGAACAATTGGGATTTCCTGTAAGACATGGGGACCAGTAAGCATCGCCAGACCCGATAATGGAGTCCAGATCACTTTTAAGGAAATGGCTGGTACTCCACTCAGCAGGAAAAAAGAATTCACCCCGATAGTAGCGAATCTGGCCACCACTGTACACAATGTCATGTTTACAACCATCCAGATAGTCGTAATGCGGGTAGATCATGATGGATGCGAAATCGGGAAGATGGATGGCATAGGGGACAAAACAGCATGTTGGATACCAATCCATGGGTTCCCCTTCATCCCAGTAAGAGGGACAAAAAAGATAGTCCTTGGCAATCGAACATCCCACAAATTTATCGGATGGGAACCCACCGGATAATGCGTTCAAGTTCCAGACACCCGCCTGGGAAGGGATCAACTCCCAGACCTGCAGGGGGTTGGCCGGTTGCCGTAAATCGTAAAACCGTATCCCATGGTCCTCCAGGGATGCGTACCAGAAACGAATGAGAAGATGTTGCCATCGATAAAGTCGGGCAGAATACTCGCTGTAATTACGGGGACACTATACCCATTTCTCCCATTTCTTCCCGTGAGTATTCTTCCCATGAATCCAGTGTATCGCCAGGTATATTCAATGTCAATTTAATAAAAGTATGTTACGAAGCCAATGCCTCCCACACCGGGTTGACGAATCGGAACTTCAATGTAACGGCAGGGGATTCCATACATCGATTGAGGAATGAATGGGACTGGTTTCCGGTTACTCTATGAGGAATCCATGAATAAGACCCTTTTGAGGTAACCCGTGATGTGCGGCCGATTTGTTCAGATCTCGGTATCCGATTCGTTTATTCCGGGACTTCCGGATAGCTTGGCGTCCAACGGATTGGCCCCGAACTACAATGTCGCGCCCACGCAGGACATTTCCGTCTGGACCATGGAAGACGGCCGGTTAACTCATAGAAGGATGCGCTGGGGCCTCATTCCTTCCTGGGCCGAGGATGCGTCGATCGGAAACCGGATGATCAATGCCCGGGCGGAGACCGCAGCGGATAAACCCGGCTTTCGAAGCGCCATGCGCCATCGAAGGTGCATCATTCCCGCAGACGGATTCTATGAGTGGGTAGATAGACCCGGAGGCCGGGTTCCGATCTTCATTCATCGGATCGACGGGTCGCCGCTCCTCATGGCCGGGCTCTGGGAATCGTGGTCCTCCCCTGAAGGCGATCCAATTCTTTCGTGCACGATTCTCACGGTGGAGGCCAACGCCTTCATGAAACCGTTCCACCACCGCATGCCCGTTCTTCTGCACAGGAACGACGGAGCACGGTGGCTGGACCCCTCCATTACCGAGCCGGGCATGGTCCTGGACCTCCTGAGACCCTTAGCGGAAGAGGCTCTGACGGCCCATGAAGTGTCCCGACGCGTCAATAGCCCCAAAAATAACAGCCACCTCTGTATCCAGCCAGTTCCTGGAGGCCTTACCTTATAACAAAAAAGCCCCGGGAAGTTTCTCCACGGGGCTATCATTATCGATCTTGTAAGGCCTACTCTCAGGGCTTTTCCTCCGGATCAGGGCACCACCGCAGGATGGGATTCCGAGCCGCCGCCACTTCATCCAGACGGCGAACCGGCGTGGTGTAGGGAGCCTGGCGGACAAATTCCGGATCCATTTCGATCTCTTTCGCGATCTGCTTCATGGCCGCAATAAAGGCATCCAGCTCTTCCCTGTCCTCCGTCTCGGTCGGTTCGATCATCAGGGCCCCATGGACGATCAGGGGGAAGGACACCGTCGGAGGATGGATGCCGAAATCAAGCAGCCTCTTCGCGATGTCCATGTTCTTCACGTTCCTGGACGCGTAGCTCGTATCGTCAAAGACCACCTCGTGAAGCGTGGGGGAATCGTACTTCAGGTTAAAGACATCCTTCAGCCGGGCCCGAAGATAGTTGGCATTGAGAACAGCCCGCTCCGATACCCCTTTGATACCTTCTTTTCCCAGGGCGCAGATGTAGGTGTAGGCACGGATCAGCATCCCGACATTCCCAAAAAAGGAGCGGACCCTGCCCACCGACTTTGGAAAATCGCAGGATAGACGGTACTGCTGTTCGCCCGTGCGGACAACCCTGGGGACGGGAAGGTAGTCGACGAGAGGTGTCGATACGCCCACCGGTCCGGCGCCGGGACCTCCCCCCCCGTGGGGTGTGGAGAAGGTCTTGTGTAGATTCAGGTGCATGACGTCCACGCCCATGTCTCCCGGGCGGGCGATTCCCATGAAGGCGTTGAAATTGGCTCCGTCGCAGTAAAGGTACGCACCCTTTTCATGCAGGAGGGCGGCAATCGTCATGATTTCATCTTCGAAGACACCCAGGGTGTTGGGCACGGTGAGCATGAGGGCCGCCACATCCTCGTTGAGGTGCTGGCGAAGCTGATCCATGTCCACCGTTCCCCGCTCGTTGGACTTCAGCTCTTTCACTTCATACCCGGCAAAGACGGCGGACGCTGGATTAGTTCCGTGGGCGGAATCGGGGATCAGAATCGTCTTCCGGGGGTTCCCCCGGTCCTCGTGGGCCTTCCGGATCATCATGACCCCGGTGAGCTCTCCGTGGGCCCCGGCGGCCGGCTGGAGGGTCATGCCGGCGAATCCCGTGATCTCCTTCAGGAGGCTTTCCAGGTTTTCCATGAGTTTCAGGGTTCCCTGGACCGCAATGTCGGGCTGGTGGGGGTGGGCCAAGGCAAATCCGGGAAGACGGGCCGCCCACTCGTTGACCTTCGGGTTGTATTTCATCGTGCAGGAACCCAGGGGATAGAAACCGAGATCCACTGCGTGGTTCAATCGGGAAAGCCGGGTAAAATGGCGGACGACTTCCACCTCGCTTACCTCGGGAAGTTCCCGGATCGGTTTGCTGCGCAGCAGATCCGCGGGCAGGAGATTGGAAATGCCCGGGGATTCCACGCCGGATTCAACCACGTGGATTCCTTCTTTTCCCGACCGGGAACGCTCAAAAATCAGGGGTTCGGGAGTTTTAAAATCGGTCTTCATGAGAGACTCCTGGCGGCGTCCACAAGCTCAGACAGGGATTCAGGTTCGTTCATTTCCGTTACGGCCATCAGGTAGTGATCCTTGAATTCCGGGTAATCGTCTCCCAGTGCGGGACCGATCGTATAGCCTCTCTTTTGCAGTTCTTCATGCTTTCCGTCCGGAAGGCCGATTACACATTCATTGAAGATGGGGCCGGCCAGGGGGAAAGAGATCCCGTCGATCCCTTCCAGCCGGCTGCGCAGGTGGTGAGCCCGGATGGTATTGACTTCGGCAAGCTGACGCAGCCCCTTCCGGCCGTACAATTCCAGGTACACGGTTGCCGCCAGCGCGCAGAGAGCATGGTTCGTGCAGATATTGCTCGTCGCCTTCTCTCTCCGGATATGCTGTTCCCGGGTGGAGAGCGTCAGGACAAATCCCCGCTTCCCTTCTGAATCCCGGGTCTCTCCGCAGATCCTTCCCGGAAGCTGGCGAAGGTATTCCTGGCGGGTCGCGAAAAATCCCAGGTAGGGCCCGCCGTAGGAAAGGGGAATCCCGAAGGACTGGGCCTCTCCGCAGGCCACATCGAAGCCGAAATGGCCGGGCGGTTCAAGAAGTGCAAGAGACAGGGTTTCACTGGTTACCGCGATCTTGAAGATCTTTCGATCTCCCAGCAGGTTCTGAATCTCCTTCAGATTCTCGATCACGCCCAGGTAGTTCGGGGTCTGGACGGCAATGGCAAAGACGTCTTCGTCCACCATGCCTGCCAGGGCCGCCAGGTCGACACTCCCGCTTCCTTGGAAGGGAATTTCTTTGACGACCAGATCCATGTTCTGCAGGTAGGTCGTCAGAACCTGTCGATACTGGGGATGCATCGTCCGGGAGACAAGGACGGTTTTCTTCTTTTTAATCACACGCCCCGCCATCATCACGGCTTCCACGAGGGCTGTGGCTCCATCGTACAGGGAGGCATTGGCCACGTCCATTCCCGTAAGACCCGCGATCATGGTCTGAAACTCGAAGAGAGCCTGCAACCCTCCCTGGGAAATTTCAGGCTGATAGGGCGTGTACGAAGTATAGAATTCAGCGCGAAGAAGGACCGTATCGATGATGGAAGGTATGTAATGGCTGTACGCGCCGCCTCCCAGAAATCTCTTCGACGCTTCCCCCAGGCAGTTGCGCTGGCTGAGGTCATCCAGATGGGCGACAAGACGCTGTTCCGGGAGAGCCCGCGGGACGTTCAGGAGTGATTTCAGCCGGATGGATTCCGGGATCGTCCGGAAGAGATCCTCCAGGGACGAAACCCCGACGATCTCCATCATCTCCCGAAGGTCTTGATCCCCCTGGGGAAAATAGGGGTGGTTCATCTCAGTGCTCCTTTTCTTTTTCCTCCGCAACAAATGTGGCGTAGGATGCCTCGTCCATTAATCCTTCGAGCTCACCCGCATCGGAAGGATCGACAACCACGAGCCATCCCTTTCCATAGGGATCCTGGTTTACCAGCTCCGGGCTGGCCTCAAGTTCACCGTTCGATTCGACCACCGTCCCCGAAACGGGAGCATACAGATCCGACACAGCTTTTACCGATTCGATCGTGCCCATCGTTTCCCCGCGGGAGACCGTTTCCCCGTCGGAAGGAAGCTCGACGAAAACGACATCACCCAGCTGTTCCTGAGCATAGGTTGTGATTCCGAAACGGACCTTACCGTCCTCAAGTTCGACCCACTCGTGTGTTGTGGTGTACTTACGTTCGGCCATTACCATCCTCCTTATCAGGATTTTTGACGTTTATAGAACGGCATGGGGACAACACGGGCCTTCAGCCTGCGTCCCCGGATATCGATCAGGATTTCCGTACCGGGTTCGGTATGTGCGACGGGAACATAGGCCATTCCCATGGCCTTTCCGACAAACGGCAATTGCGTACCCGACGTAACCTCGCCGGTGACCTCATCTCCGATTACAACGGGGTATCCATGCCGGGCGATACCTTTGTCGATCATCTCAAACCCGACAAGTTTCCGTGTGATCCCCGTTTCCTTCTGTTCCTGCAGGGCCGGACGGCCGATAAAGTCTCCCTTATCTATTTTGACGATCCAGTCCAAACCGGCTTCCCACGGCGTGTGGGCATCGTCGATGTCGTTACCGTAGAGCGCCATGCAGGCTTCCAGACGGAGCGTATCCCTGGCGCCAAGGCCGCACGGTTTCAAACCCTGAGATTTCCCGTGGGTGAAGAGTTCCCGGTAAATGGGGGCCGCATCCTCCGGGGAGCAGTAAATCTCGAACCCATCCTCACCGGTGTATCCGGTCCGGGAAACAATCGCTTCCCGTCCGATTACCTTTGCTATGGTAAATCGGTAGTATTTGACGGCAGGAAGATCGGCCTCCACCATGGGCTGCAGAATGGCCTCCGTATTGGGTCCCTGGACGGCAATCTGTGCATACGCCGCGCAGCGGTCCTCAATGACCGCGCCCATCGGATTGTGATCCCGCATCCATTGAATGTCCTTCGGGGCGTTGGCGGCGTTGATCACGAGAAAAAAGTGGTCCTCCGCCAGCATGTAGACCAGAAGATCATCGACAAATGTTCCCCGTTCGGTCAGCATGGACGTGTAGTGCGCCCGTCCCACGGATAATTTGGACACATCGTTGGTGGTGATGGATTGGACAAATTCAAACGCTTCGGGTCCCTTCACTTCCACTTCCCCCATATGCGACACATCGAAGACCCCCGCAGCCGTCCGCACCGCCATGTGCTCATCGACTAGACCGGAAAATTGGACCGGCATCATAAAGCCCGCAAATTCCACCATCCGGCCGCCGAGTCGTACCTGTTCTTCAAACAACGGCGTATGGTTCACGCGTACCCCCCTTCGGTTCTCCTGGACATTCTTGTGAAAGTTACCACAACCTTTCATGACCCCTGTGACGGGTCTTCCATTTTACCACTTCAGAGCAAGTTCCTCCATCTGTTGTTGATCAGGAAAATTTGATTCAAAAAACGTTGCGAACGAAGTCGATATAGAGAACAACCACCATGAGCGTAATCAGCAGGTAAAAGCCGGTTGTCAGGACTCTTTCCTTCAGCTTGAGCGGCAGTTCCCTTCTTCGGACACCTTCAATCAGAAGGATCAGAAGATAGCCGCCGTCCAATACAGGGATGGGCAGAAGGTTAAAGATTCCCAGCTGGAGGGAGATCCGGCCGAGCAGATTTATAAAATCGTTGAATCCGCTGCGGAGGGCCTCTCCGGAGTAGCGGGCGATATCGATGGGACCACTCATCTGTCTAAGCGAACCGCGTCCACGCAGAAGACGCTGAACAATCTTTAGCGCCAAGGTCGCGTCACGAATGTTCTCCTTGATAGAGATCTTAAGAGCGGAGATGAGGGCGTAGCGCCGGATCGTGAAGGCTCCTTCGTCCAGCCGATACATGATCCCCATGAGTCCGCGGCCATCCTGCTCACCCAGGGTCACATCCAGAGTCTGCGTATTTGAACCTCTCTGGATTTCGAGAGAAATCGTTTCATTGGGGAGGGAGGACACCATATCGGAAAAGCGGCTGTAGGTAACCCGCTCACCGTTCAGGGCCAGAATCCGGTCTCCCGGCTTCACACCGGCCATGTCCGCGGGCCCGCCGGCCGTGACCTGATCGATCACGGGATAGATGGCCGGACTGACGCCTACCCATCCGAGATCATAGTTCCCTACCTTTTCAATCGTCAGGGGCAGGGTCAGAGGCTCTCCATTCCGCTCCACCGTAACCGGAATCGTGTCTCCTCCCAGAATAACCGACTGCATCTGAAATTCTTCCCAGGTTTGAATCCGTTTGTTTCCCAGGGCCTCGATCCGGTCTCCGATCTGAAACCCGGCCTGAACAGCAGGCGAATCGGGAAAGATGTACTCGATGACCGGCGGTTCATTGAGATAGGCGGGGGCTTCGACACCCACCATGTAGACCCCTGCGATGAGCAGGAGGGCCAGAAGAATATTCATTCCGGGGCCTGCCAGAAGAATCAGGGCCCGCTGCCATCGTTTTCCCCGGAGCTGGGGTTCGTCCCCCGAGACGATGGAGGATTCATCGTATCCCATTCCAAGGATCTTTACATAGCCTCCCAGGGGAATGGCAGAAAGACGAAATTCCACATCCCTCCACTGTTTGTAAAGCAATTTTTTTCCAAAACCGATGGAAAATACCGGCGTGGGGAACTTAAACAAACGGGCCATGAGAAAATGGCCCAGCTCGTGGATTGTGATCAGGATTCCAATGGCAACCAGAAAGGCAAGCAGGCTAGTGATGTAAGTCATTGTAATGATATCAACCTTTAGAATTTCTGTTCTATTTCCTCTCGTGCTGTCCGGCGGGCCCAGGCAGCAGCCCGGGTCACATCATCCAGAGTCGAGAGTCCGAAGGGCTCATGGCGCGAGAGAACGCCTTCCAGAACCCTGGAAATCGCGGGGAACGAGATTCGACGATGCAGGAAGGCGTCCACAGCCTCTTCGTTTGCTGCGGAAAGAACGGCGGGGGCGCTTTCTCCCATCTTGAGAGCGGCGTATCCCAATGCCAGTGCCGGATAGCGTCCCGGTTCGGGTGGGAGAAATTCCAGGCTGCCGAGCGTGGAGAGATCGAGGTAACCCGGCGGCGTGGGAAGGCGCTCCGGATAGGTCAGAGCATACTGGATGGGGTAGACCATATCGTTGGGGGAAAGCTGGGCGAGAAGGGTCCCGTCGCTGAATTCAACCATGGCGTGAACCAGGCTCCTGGGCTGAATGAGTACGTTGATATATTCAGGTTCGACACCAAAGAGAAAGTGGGCTTCAATCACTTCCAGGGCCTTGTTGACCATCGTTGCGCTATCAATGGTAATCTTCGGCCCCATCGCCCACGTGGGGTGGGCCAGCGCTTCGTCGACGGTAATGGAATCAAAGGTGTCCAGGGCACGGGTCCGGAATGGACCTCCGGATGCGGTCAGAACCAGCCGCCGCACCTCGCTGGATTTTCCACTCCGCAGGGCCTGATGAAGGGCCGCGTGTTCCGAATCGACGGGAAGGAGGGGAACACCCAGCCGGGTAAAGAGAGGGCCTGCCATCACGAGAGATTCCTTGTTGGCCAGAGCGATGGGTCGTCCAGCCTTTGCCGCGGCATAGGTGGATCGGAGCCCGGCCTCCCCTACGATGGCGGCCACGACAAGGTCAACGTCATTATGAAGGGCCGCGTTTTCCACGGCACGGGGGCCGGATTCGACCGTTACTTCCGGACAGGACGATTTCACCCGTTCCGCAGTTTCCGGATCCCCCATGGCGACATAGGAAGGATGAAACTCCTGAATGATAGAGATTGCCAGTTCGGCATTTCTTCCTGCGGCGATCGAGGTGATGGAGAAACGGTAGGGGTGGGCCCGGACCACCTTGAGTGTGCTTTGCCCGATACTTCCCGTGGCACCAAGCAGCGCAAGCCGTTTCATGAGAGCGTCAGAAGGTAAAAGAGAGGAATGGCAGACCAGAAGAGGCTGTCCGTTCGATCCCAGAAACCCCCATGTCCCGGAAAGAAGGTTCCGCTGTCCTTGACTTGAAAAACCCGCTTCCAGAGCGACTGAGAAAGATCACCAAAGAAAGCAGTCAATCCGACAGTGATCCCACCCAGGCCGGCCCAGTATGGGAAGAAACGGGGTTCGAACATCCTCGCCCAGGCCATGGTCACTATGAGACAGGTAAGGACGAGGGCCAGCGTTCCCGCAACTGTTTTATTGGGACTTACGCGGGGAGAAATCTTTCGTTTCCCGAAATGTTTCCCCACATAGTAGGCTGCGCTGTCCCCCACCCAGACCAGGACCAGCAGGAGGAGTATGGTCTTAATCCCCTCCGAGGATCCGAACTCCGATCGCAATCGCATCAAGTAAGATGCGGGAATCCCGATCAAAAGGGGCAGAACCGTCATCATCAAATGGCTCTGGTACCTGTGTTCGAGGTCTCCTGAAACCAGGAGAACTGCAATGGCTGGAAGTAATGTCTGAACGAGGAGCAGGGGAAGAAGGGGCCAGTTCAGCACCATGCCCCCCATCCACATCCACGCAAGGGGAAGGGCGAGCCACACCAGATAGCTTTTCTGGCGCAGCTGAAAGATCCTGCAGACTTCAGCCAGGGCGATGCTGGCGGCTGCCGCTGCCAACCCCATGAAGGCCCAGGGCGGGGCAAGGATAAGGATGGCGAGAATGACGGGGATTCCAACTAGAGCTGTCAGCTCACGCTTCATTGTCGATCCCGCCAAACCTTCGTTCCCGCGTGGAGAATGCTTCCAGTGCCTGCTGGAGGTGCCGGCGGCGAAAATCGGGCCACAGGACCTTGGTGACATAAATTTCCGTATAGGCAAGCTGCCAGAGAAGGAAGTTACTGATCCGAAGCTCGCCGGATGTCCGGATCATAAGATCGGGATCCGGTACATGAGGTGCGTAAAGAAACGATCTGAATTCATCTTCCGTCAGAGCGTGCGACTGGTTTGTGCTTATAGCAGCGTTGACTGCATCGATGATTTCGGCCCTGCCGGAATAGTTTAGCGCCAGAAAAAATTGCAATCCCGTATTCTTCGAAGTCTTTTCGACCACACTCTCCAGCCGGGCCTGGACTTCGGGGGATAGATCTCCAAGACGTCCGATGGCACCGAACCGAATATTGTTTTTCATAAGGGTTGGGAGTTCTTTGTCCAGATATTCCTGGAGGAGATTCATGAGTGTCTCCACCTCGGATTTGGGCCTCTTCCAGTTTTCTACGCTGAAGGCGAAGAGGGTTAGATAGCCGATGGAGAGCTCCGCGCAGGCTTCAACAG
Organism: Thermoanaerobaculia bacterium; assembly: GCA_035593605.1. NCBI lineage: Bacteria > Pseudomonadati > Acidobacteriota > Thermoanaerobaculia > Thermoanaerobaculia bacterium. The sequence goes on from DAOSWS010000014.1 coordinate 48,899, forward strand.
TGTCACGGACTGCTTTGATTCCGGCCCGATGCCCTACCACTCTGGGAAGTCCCCGCTTTTTGGCCCACCTGCCGTTTCCGTCCATGATAATGACAATATGACGGGGCAGGGTTCCATTGGAAAAATGATGCGCCATAGGCGTCCATCTTACACCAAAGGCCGGGGATTGCCTAGCAGTCCTCACTTCCTGTTCAAAGCGGGAATCACAGTCTCTACACCTCCCCTCCGACACATGGAAACAGCAAAATATGAAAGTTTCAGAGAGTCCGAGCCCTGTAAGGGATGGGCCGCTGGCGGACTCTTCATGGGAAGGGTACAATAGACCCATGATTCGCCTGGCCCTTGCCCAGATCAATCCGACCCTCGGAGATATTGAAGGCAACAAAATCAGGATTCTAGATTCGATATCCCGGGCCCGGGATGCCGGTTCTGATATCGTCGCTTTCCCCGAGCTCTGCATTACCGGGTACCCACCCGAAGATCTTCTCCTCCGCCGCGATTTTATTCGGCGGCAGGAGGAAGCGGTCGAGGAAATCGCCTTACGGATTGAATCTTTTGCCGTCATCCTTGGATTTGCGCACTTGAAAGATGGAAAGTTGTTCAACGGAGCCGCCATCTTAAACAGAGGAGCAGTAGCAGGCGTTTACCACAAAATATTTCTCCCCAATTACGGCGTCTTCGATGAAAAGCGATACTTTGAAGCCGGCGACAGAATCGTCGTCATGGACTGGCAGGGAATCACGATTGGCATCAATATCTGCGAGGATATCTGGATACCCGGAGGCGTGACGGAGGAACAGGGGTTCCTTGGAGATGCTGAAATCGTTGTCAACATCTCATCTTCGCCCTTCCATCACACCAAGTGGCTGGAGAGACTCTCCATGCTATCCAGCCGTGCTTCGACGATCCGGGGCGCCGTGGGATACGTGAACCTGGTCGGCGGACAGGATGAACTGGTCTTCGACGGAAACAGCCTGGTTGTAAACCATGAAGGCAACCCCCTGACAAAGGGCCTGCAATTCAGGGAGGATCTCCTGCTTGCCGATATCGACATCGAGGCCATCCGGTCTTCGAGGAGCGATCCGGCCTTTCGAAGGGACCGAGAGGCGTGGACCGGACGATGGCCTCTTCAGGTCGTCAAGATCGATCTCGAACATTCTTCCACTCTGCCGGAAATCCCCTCTCGCACGGAAGAAACACAATCACCGAATCCTGCCGAAGAAGTGTACGAGGCCCTGGTTCTGGGCACCCGGGATTACATTGAGAAGAACCGGTTCAAGGATGTCATCATTGGAATCTCAGGAGGCATTGATTCCGCTCTCACCGCGGCCATTGCCGTGGATGCCCTGGGCTGCCATCGCGTTCATGGTGTCTCGATGCCCTCACCGTTCACCTCGAGCCACAGCATCGAAGACGCGGAAGTTCTGGCCCGTAATCTCGACTTTGATCTGAGCACAATTCCCATTACCGAACCGTACCAGTCGATTCTCCAGACGATGAAGCCCGAATTTGGAGAAAAACCGGAGGACATCACCGAGGAAAACCTGCAGGCCCGTATTCGCGGCATGATTCTCATGGCCCTTTCCAACAAACACGGATATCTCGTCCTGACCACGGGTAACAAGAGTGAAGTCAGTGTCGGCTACAGCACGCTATATGGAGATACGGCAGGCGGATTTGCCGTCATCAAGGATCTTTACAAAACGATGGTCTATCGCGTGGCCCGCTGGAGGAACGAGGCTGCCGAGAGGGCCTTTATTCCACCCCGGATCCTGACAAAGGCTCCTTCGGCTGAATTAAAGCCCGACCAGACGGACCAGGACACGCTCCCCCCCTATGACGTTCTGGATGCCATTCTTATTGCTTACATTGAGCAGCAGCTTCCGATAGAGGAAATCGTCCAGAAAGGATTGGATCGGGAGCTTGTACAGCGGGTGATTCGTATGGTGGATCGGGCGGAATACAAGAGACGCCAGAGCCCGCCCGGAATCAAAATCACACCGCTGGCATTCGGGAAAGATCGTCGTATGCCGATCACGAACCGGTGGGATCCGACCAGGGGGTAATCAGGGAGTCGACGTAGGAGCCTCGAACCAGTCGGAAAAGGTTGTCGTCATGTGGAATTTCTTCTTAATGAAGAGCATTCCACCGACACCTTCGACAACCATTTCTCTCAATCCCCATCGATTATTCTGAACTTCGTATTTCAGAGTGGTTTTCATGGACTTTACATGTTTGGGCAATGGATCGGGAGTAGACTGGACTTCCATGGGAATCCCGGTTCCTTCTTCCAGCCAGGCAGTACCGCTAAGAACAGTTCCATCCTTCTCCTTGAAGGAAAAGGTATATCCAATGCAGGAATGTCCATCAACGAACGCTTTTTGCCCGGTAGACCGAGTAGTAAGACGGTCCTGGCTGGCGGGATCAAAAATCCCGGCAGTTTGAAATTCCATGGTCACTTCTCCGGAATTCTCATCCTTCTTTCCCTGATCCCTTTTTTCCATATCGGCCCGTGTTTTTTCCGTAATATCCTCTCCATTCGCTACGATTCTTACCAGTTCACTCTCTACCTCCCCCGTCTCCCCCAGAAAGAGCCTCGTCTTGATTTCCTGAAGATCCTCAACCTTCCCCTTCTTATCCATGACCTTCGATGTCATATCCAGGAGGCCGGGGACGCGGTCCCGATTCAGCGCAGCCAGATCCACGGCCTTTTGCCAGAGTGGATCGGACGCAACCATCGGTGAATGGATCAAGGCAAGAAAGATGAAAGAAAAAAAGAATCGGCCCATAAAAGTCTCCCCCTCAGGATGATCAGGACATGTATTTTATACGTCTTCCCATCCTGTGAAGTTTGGAATAGTCGAGCCTCCCTCCTCGTTACGATTACGATGACCCGCGCAACGCTTATTGCTATTCTTTTCCTGGAAACCCTGGCCTGCAGCCCCACCCTGGCCCGGCAATCCCCGACTGTGGATGACCCGGGAGGCACCTCCATGACGGAAACCATCAACCTTACTGAAGATGAATGGAAAGAACGGTTAACTCCGGAACAGTACCGGATTACACGTCAATGCGGTACCGAGCCTCCCTTCAGCGGCGCCCTTTACTATTTGAAGGACGAGGGGATTTACCACTGTATCGCCTGCGGAGCCCCTCTCTTTACCTCTGATGACAAGTACGAAAGTGGAAGCGGCTGGCCGAGCTACATGCGTCCGATCAGGCCCGACGCCGTCACTTCAAGGGTTGATCGAAGCCACGGCATGGTTCGTACCGAAGTCCGATGTGCAAGGTGCGGGGCTCACCTGGGCCATGTCTTCGAAGATGGGCCCGAGCCCACGGGTCTTCGGTACTGCATCAACTCCGTGGCGCTTTCCTTCTCTCCGGCCGAACAGGAGAAATCTTCTTTACAGAACCAATCTGCGGATTCATTAAAAGAGGACAAGTAGCCATCTTCGCAGGCCACATACCTGCAACTAATTGCGACATACGGCATGATTTGGTAGAGTGAGGATGTCGGAGATTTTTCTTCGGCATCATCCGCACAGGAGGGCTGGCTATCTTCTGCAGAAATAACCCCTTGAAACCGTTACGGCTGGGTCGAGGACATCCTCTCGGGCCAAAAGGGGGAAATGATAGCCGGAAAAGATCTTCAGACTCCACGAGAATGAAGCTCTCCCTTCGTATCCACCTTCCCTTTTCCAACTCCCTGCTCTTCCTGTGTATTCTCATCCTGTCCATTCCGGTACTCTCCCCGGGAAAGGATTTCGGCTATTACGCCGTTTACCGGGCCAGTGAACAGCGCTGTCTACTTATCGCAAACATATCCCACATGAAGTCCGGGGATCATGTCTATGGGGGCCCCTATTCCATCCAGGAAGGCCTCGAAATTCTCCGAAAATCCTGCCCCATTCCTCTCCAGGAAGCTGGAGACTGGTTTGCCGTGAAACGAAAAGAAGATTGCTGGCTTATCGAGGGCGTGGCAGGACTGAATCCCGGCGACACAATCCTTGAAGGAAACCTCTCCCGGGTCATGGCCGAAATCCTTCTCTATGAGGAGTGTGGATCTTTCCAGGTTCTGGAAGCAGGAGAGACCTTCTCTCCCCCCTCTCCCCCTCCTGAAAAGGAAAAACCTCCTCCACTCCTGCCTCCTGCTCCTGCCATGGAGTGGCAAAAAACCGAAGTTGATTGGGTGGATGTCTACGCAACGGGAGATGGAACGGTCACGGCGAAAATAGTCTCCGGCACGGATTTACCGGAGAGTCCCGTTCAACCCCTCTCCCCCTTCGTATCCATTCAGCCTGTGGATGAAGTGTCCGCTCCCGGGGCTGTCCGTGTCAGAATGCCGGAGAATGTAGTGATCCCCCCGGAAGACCGCGGACGTGTAGCCCTAGCTTTCTACGAAGAGAGCTACAGCCTCACTAAGGACAAAACCTACCAAACCTGGCATCTGCACGCCGCAGACTACGACCCGTCAACCGGTACCTTTGAAGCAACACTGAACCACAACTCCTTTATCGTCTGGGGACTCATCACCCTGGCAGGCGGCGTCACCATTCTTGTCTGGGACGACGCCACCCGGATGATGCTGTCCAAGAAGGAGAATGATCACTTTGTCCTCCACTACAAGAAGGGCCTGATTCCCGACGATACCGTCACCTACACCCTGGCCCAGCTTGAAAAGGCAAGGTCGTTTCTTATCGGGAGCTATTCCCTGCGCTACCCACCATCTCCGGCGAAGCTGGATGTTTACTACGTGGGGATCAAGTCCGATGAGGTGACCTACGGACTCTTCCAGGAGGGAAAGGGTGGAGGGAAGTGGATCGACCTGAACATCCCTTCCAGCATTGCAAACTACAGCCGTAACGAACTCACGGCCACGATCGTCCATGAGCTCTTTCACTTTATTCAGCCTCTTTACGAAGGTGAAAAGTCTTTCTGGACCCGGGTAACCGGCGGAGAGGTCCCCTATGGGTGGATCAACGAAGCCCTATCCTCGGCAACGGAGCACGCCTATGTGACAGCTCCCACCTTTGTTCCGGACCAGAACAGCCCCATCCTGAACAAGGAGGTCTACTCCATCGGGCTTCAAAACGTGGTCAAGGCGAAAGACGGTTACAGCGCGGGGGTTTTCTTCGATTTCCTCCGCCGCCGTTACGGAAACGAGCTATTCTACGAAATCCTCCAGGAATGCCTTCGCCAGGTGCAGAACAAGACGAAGTTCTCCGCCTACCTGGCCCTCCGCCGGGCCATCGAGCGGAGGGGACGGCAGATGCAGAGTGAAAGTGTCGATTATTCTTCTCTCACAGAGGCATGGAAGGCTTTTGTCGTTGCCTTTCTCGTGGACGGATCGAAGGAAATCGACCCGCGGCTGAACCGTAAGCTACCCTTTACAATTTCCAATCCCGGGATGGTGTCGGTGACGACGGACGGGATCATGCAAACGTGGAGCGTGGACGCCCCGTCCATGTCCTTTCCCCCTCGCCAGGCTCGATCTTTCAAGATTCAACCGGCGGAACGAAACAAGGAAGCAGAAGCAACGGTGGACTGCACGGTCTCCTTCACGAAGGAAAACGGCTCAACTCTTCCCTTCTACGCGCCGGTCTTTTCTTTCGAAAAGCAGGGATCCCACGGGTATATCAGCGCGGACAGCACCTTTCACGGTGCCCTCTCCGATACCACGGCTTCCGTGACTGCGACGCTCTCCTTCAAGAAGGAGACCCGGTTCCGTATCCTCACTGTCGTGCCGGTCGGCCTGGGGGATGAACCCTCCCTCGCCGACGCCCGGGCGAAAGGAACGATGGAGGTGAACTGCAAACTCAGAAAGGAGACGGAGGTTCCAGAGTATGAAACGTCAGCCGTCTCCACGGGTGCCATCGAAAGCTATTACCGCACGCTGGTCCAGAGCTTCCCGGTCTGGGTTCAGCGCAAGAGCACCCAGTATTGCCACTTCGTGGAGGTATGCACCGGTTGTGAGGATCAGTTCAAGGCTGCAGCGGCGGAGTACGCACCGAAGCGGGATGCCATGTATGAGCTGATGAAGCAGGTGGACAGAATTGAAGAGGATGCACAACCGCTCCAGCGGATTGTGAGCACCTATTCGAGAAACCGGTTTACTGAGGGGAACACAATCCAGGCCGCAGACAGACCGAAACTTTCCAGGATCATGGACGCCAACGAGCACTTCCATCCCCTCAACACCTACTGCATGTTCTCCCCCGGGGAATACATGAGCGCTATGGGTCCCCTCTTCATCAAGGGCGAGTTTCCCGCCAGTCCTTACAAGCTGGAGAGCCTGGGAAAACATTGCAGGCCGCCCAAATGTCCCATGCCGAAGGCCGAGAAGCTCACGAGTGAGATAAAATGGATGCAGGATCAGTTTGCGAATATTTCCCCGTGCCGGAAGGCGATCAAGGATGTCAACGCCTTCTGGAATTCCGAAAAGGGCGAACTGCTCAGGATCATCGAAGAACTGAAAGCAAAGTACCAGTGGCTTCAGTGACGGATTTGCGACGGTAGAACAGAGGGGGGACATGATGAAGAAATCGAAAGTCGACCTCTTTCGATTGATACTTTTCGCTCTTATCCTTCAGGCTGGAGCAGGAATCAGGGGAGAAGAAATCTACAAAGGCCCCATCCAACTTACACCTTCGTGCCCCTACAGCCTGAAGGACTGGTGTGAAGAGCAGGGGGCCACCTACATATCAGGGGCCTGTTATCCCAAGGGTGCAGAGGGCAGTATTCAGAATATCCTTCTGGCGACGATCCCGTCGGGCAGTCCCATCCCGAACGTCGGGGAAAGTGGTGGGAGGGAGGTAACGCACCTTTCCATAAAGGGAGTCCGCTGGTGGCAGGAAACGGCCAGAGAGTCGATCGCATGGTTTGCCATGGAGAGACTGAAAGCTCACAGCCTGGCACCCATCACTGAATATATCGACAAAAAGATCGATCTGGACAACAGTTCCGAATGCCGCATTCGGTTTGAGTATTCCCATTCCTGTGGGAACTCCACCTCCACCTGCTCACCGGCGATTGAATCAATGGTGTTTCCCTCCAACACCAAGCAGGAAGATCGGTTACGGATCCAGACTCTCCTGTGCGGAATTCTTTACTGGTCGGAAAAGAGTCCAGAGCTCGTTCGTGCCCTGGATCTGAATCGGGAAAACATAAAGATCCGGACTCTTTCCAACGGGCTGTCATATATGGAAATCAATCCTCCCCGGACCATGAATTATGAAGAGACGCTGCAACGATTCCGGAATGCAAGACTGTGCCCGGAGGAACCCGGGTTTTACGCCCCCGATCCCCGAGGGGAAGACTGGCGGGTCCATGGCAAATGTAGTATCGGTAACTTTGAGGGCTGCGTTCGCGATGTCCAGGTTCTCCACGGGCGAAAAGGTAAGAGCTGGTTCATTCAACAGGTCATTATCCGGGAGGGCCGATCTGTAGACGGAGGCGGACAGGACCTATGGAGTTCAGCCCGAAGTTTACGAATTTCCGCCGATTTCGTAATCGACGGTCTGGTTTCCGGGACCGTGACTATCAACCTTCACGGGGCGATCGACAGAGAGGCCATTGACAGTCTTGGTCACACCTTGCTCTATGACCTGGAGGAGGAACAGCGTGCTCTGGATCTGGTTCCCCTCCTCGCCCGGGGTCTTCACAACCTTCTCTATCCGGGAGACTGGAATCCGGACGGTATGCCTGCAGAGCATGGGCAGAGGACCCGCGTTACGATTCGCGTTACCGCAGATGGGTATGAGAGTACAGAAGTAAGTATGGATATCGAAAATACCGATCCGTTGACTCTGGCTGTTGCAGGCACGGTGACAGACTCCACGGGGGCTCCCATTTCCGGAGCTCACATCAGTCTTACCAATCTCGACCTTTCCACTGTGACCGATTTCAAAGGATCTTACCGGGTGGCCGCTTCTTCGGGTGCATCTTCCAGGACACAAACCTGGAATCCTGTCCTCAAACAGAAATCTAAGACTGGAACCCTTACGATCACATGCAGCGAAACCGGGTACATTCCCGTTCCAGGCAATGCGGTGATCACCATAAAAGCCACCGACTCCCAGGGACAGCCCCAGACAGGTGTTTCCGGCACTCTGTCCATCCGGGATCACCACCGGGCTTCCTTCATCTCGCTGGAAAATCCCTCGTTCCAACTGGATTCTTCCGGAACCTGCTCCACAACCCTTACGACGCGGAAGCCAGGGGAAACGGATGTTACTTTTCTGGACACCATCCCTCTTTCCATCATTGTGGAAGCCGCCCTGGATGGGGAAGAAGGGTCTTTAAAAACCGCCGAATCAGATCCTCTCCCTCTGGGACTGGTCCGAATCCATGGTGTGACCACAGGACCGGACATGGAGCCTCGTTACAATCCTTCTCCTCCCGTACTCATGCCCCGTTTCGCCCACCTGCTCTCTTCCACCCAGGTTCATAGTCAGCGACAGGAATATCCTGAGGGAGAATTTTTCATCCTCGCCCGAATCCCAACGACGGAGGAACTCGCGCGCGTCAAGGATATCTACCACATTTTCTGGAACGACGGGGCTCGAAGCAAGCTGGACATCCCCCTGAAGGGGAACCTGCAGGCCGGGGAAGTTCTTGAGATCGGAAAGGTGGATCTTCTGAGCCCCCTGGAACATGAAGCCCGGGTAAAAGGATATGTCCGTGAATTCATCGAGGCCATGCCCCTTACGTCAGGAGCACGGGGACACCTCCTTGGGGATCTGAGCACCCTCTCCTTCCGGGAAGGTAGCACGGGAATGGTTCCCAATTACACAATGCTGGAATTCGATCCTCCCGGTCAGATTCATATTCCAGGTTCTGCGGGAGAATACTGGGATGGAAACCCCTATCGGGTTGCCTCTCCCATCCACGACATCGACCCGGCCTACGCGATTGTCTTTCACGAGATGGGGCATTTTATCCACCAGCGCCTGGTGGAGACGGCAAAATTAAAACTCTTTTACAACCTCCTGAAGGGGATGGGGTCAAGACATACCACGTGGTCCGCCCCCGACACTTCCTCCGGCCTCTCCCAGAGGGTTACCTCTTTCAACGAAGCTACGGCCGATTTCTTTGCCTTTCTGATGTTTCATTTTCTGAAGGACCGCCATCCTGAATTCTCACAATCGGTCTATTTTAATCGCGGATATCTTGCCGAATTCGACACCGAAGAGAAAGCCAGGAATCTGGCCTTTTCCGGGGGATGCCGGATTGAAGGGATTCAAACCACCTTTTTAAAAACCCTTTACGGATCGACCCTGACAGGCAGTCCCCCTCTCGTTTTCGGAGATTACCTGCGGGTCATGCTCATGAAAAAGGACGATGCGTGGTTCACGAAATGGATCCCGGCACGAACGATGCGGGAGTGGGTTGTACTCAAGGAAAAATATGGAGGGATTCCCACAACGGATCTGCGACAGACTGCAACCCGTCTCAACATTCTCCCCTGCACCGACCAGCCGGAAATTACGATCATGCCCCGTACTTCCGCCGGGGGCATGTTCACTGTGAACGGGCACACACTCACAGCAAAAGACAGCACAACCCTCCACGGAATTCTGATCGGTGAAGAAATTCTCATTACTCGAAACCCATTCGCTGTCATGATGGCGGATACGACAAGGGGAGAGATGATCCAGCTTTCCGTACCCCAGGGAACCAGATTCCGATTCAATTCCGCAACCGAGGTACAGGTTCTGGACGGCATCATGGGGGTACGTGGTGCCATCACAGTCACAACTCCCAATGGGACCTACACCCCCGAAGGCACGGTCTGGACCGTAGAAGTCAAAGAAGGCGGCACGGTGAAGGTCCATGTTCTGGAAGGAGATGTCCGTGCCCGGACTCCCCGTGGGGAAACGGTCCTCCCTGCCGGAAAGGCCGCGACGGTTACGTCCTCCGGCGTCATCGAAACCTCGTTCGATCCCACGACTTCACCGAGACGTTCCCTCTTTGAAACACCGGAACCGGACATTCTCTTTGTCGACAACCCTTCCCCTCCCTCACCAGACCGGGTGCAGACATCCCTCGTTTCAGAGCCCGTCCCATCCTCCCAGGTCTCTCCTGCCCCTCCGTCTGTATCGGTTTCTGATACAGCCCCAGTTCCGAAACAGTTCCTCGCCCTGAAACGGAAGGAATCAGGACAGTGTGTCGTAGTAGTGGGAGTCGAGGGAATCCTTCCGGGGGATCGGGTCTATGGAACTTATTCCACCTATGAAGAGGCCCGAAAAGCGCTCGACAAACATTGCAACATTTCCGGGACTCCGGAGGAAGCCAGAATCGAGATCACACCACAATCAATAGAAACGTCACCGTCCGAAGAAGAGATCGACACATGGGAGGCAGAACCTCAAGCTCAAGATGGATCTCAATCCTCTGCCACCTTCACGATCCCCGGAAAGGCCATGGTCACAAAGGAGATGTGCCGGAAAGACGGTATACCTCCTGTCCGAACCGTATTCCTGAAATCCGGGCAGACGGTAACACTTTCCGCAACGGGAACCGTTAAGGCTGGCGGATCCTTTCCCGCTGTCAATTGCTCAGGTCTCGCGAGCACAATCATGAACAAACCCTGCCTTCCCATCCAGGGATTACCGCTGATGCGGCTCCTCGGAAACTTTGAAGGCAACATTTTCGACGCCGGTCGAAGTGGAACAACATTCACCGCACCTGGAGATGGCTGGCTTTCCTTCGGGTTTAATGACGATATATTTTCAGACAATCTTGGAGAAATCACTCTCACCCTTTCGGGTGAAATCTCTGAACAGGGAAAAGACTTCGACCTGCCGGCAGATTCGGTTTCGGACGATAAACAGGAGCTCGTCTCTCCCCTTCTGGCCGTACCCAAGTATGATAACGATGACTCCACCAAGGGAATTTTCTTTATCAACCTGGACACGGGAAACGCCTTCTTCATCGATCGGGTCAAACTGTCTCCTCTTTCGGTTCGAACGAGGAAGCTGAATCAGAACGTCTTCCGGGCCCTGGGACGGACACCGGGCACACCGGCAGGCCCGGGACAGATCCTGGTCGGCGAAATCCGGGAAGGCGGAGGAAATGTCACGGCTCTGCTCCTGGTTGACACCACAACGGGATCCATGGCTTATATCACCGATTTGGAAACCCAGTCTTTCTACGGAAAGATCCGGAAGATCCTGGATCGTCCAGCTTCAGTCCTGGCCAGTTCAGATGGAAATTACGCTCTCCTGATGCGTCGGGGATCTTCCGGAAAGACCAAGGGTGCCTACATCTATCACGCAACCACTGGCAGGGGCCTCTACTTTGCACGAATGGAGGAGATGAAATCGACGCCTCCATCCCGGCCCACAACGGAACTTCCTACAATGGAGGGATCGGTCTCAGCCCTGGAGCTTCAGGCGGGAAATGAAGCCACTGAGGCCTTCCTCCTGGCAGATAATGCGTCGGGTACCCTGTATTATGTGGGCGATGTGGAACGTGATTCGGATATACTCTCTGTCCGGAAATACAGGATCAGCCTCTTCGACTTCTTTCCCCGGGACACCGCTGTTGCAAGTCCCCGCCGTTTTGTCCTGATCCCGGTCTTCGGTAGTGGAGGGGCTACCGATCACGTCTTTGTCGTGGATGTGGGATCCGGAAAGATGGCGCTGATCAACGATGTACGAAAGCCGAACCGGACAAGGGTTCAGATCACCCCCCGCAACATCTATGACTGGTTTCCGGCACAGGTGGGGGGACCCAGGGTCATGACAGCCGTCCCCAAAGTGAAGGGAAATGGTGAAACCGAGGGAGCATGGCTCTTTGATTCGGCGACAGGCCAGATCCTCTACCTGGAGGAGATCCGCAATCTTTCCAGGCTGGTCCCCTATCGGGTGAATCAAAAAGCCCGCTGATCAAGAGCCTCATTCCATAAAAAAAACCGGGAGGCGCATGCCTCCCGGTATCTAGTTAGTAGCGTAGTGAATCTTAGAACCAGAATTTCAGGCCGGTCCAGACCCAGGAATAGGTTCCGCCTGTATCCTGCAGGTATGGATCGTCATCTTTATAGTCGCTGAGAAGGAATCCAAAGACAACCCCCACTTTTTTTGAAAGCTGAAGGGTCATGTCTCCATTCAGTTCAAGACGGGAGATGTCCAGATCGGAGTAGGTGTGGACGGCTGAAAAGTCGTAGTCCTCATGTCCCAGTGCATCGGCAGCTTCCTGGGAAATGGGAGTAAATTGAATCATATTCATTCCCGCTGTTGAGGTTACGTAAGAAAGACCGAGGGAAAGGGACATCTTCTCCGTGGGCATGACCCGCGTGGACAGGTAGAGGATATTGGATTCGGTGTCGTAGCTCACATCATCGGCAGTGTGGCCTAACTGGCCACTTGTGACACCGCCTGCTCACCCATCAAAGACGGGGATGCAGATGTGCGTATCCGTCGTCTCTTTCATATAGGTGTATCCCGTGAACCAGCTCCACTTCTGGGATGGTATCCAGTTGATGTAGGCACTGGCAAGGGTAATATCCCGATCCCATGTCGACATGTCGAGTTCATCGTTCTTATCGTCCGTGTAACTGGTACTCAACATGAGAAAGGTTTTCTGTCCCAGGGGACGGGAGGCTGTCGCGCGAAACTGCATCCTCTCCGAAGGCTGATTGGACAGGTCCGCCTGTCTGGCGTCCTGCCACTCCCAGTACTGGATAGAACCGGGGGCCATGGGACTGGACACAGGTTCGGTGTCCATATCGGGAGTGCAGCCGCCGTTGACGTTGGCGAAGGGGTGGGAAATATCGCTGTAGGCCAGAGAAGCCATCAGCTTCCAGGACTTTGGAATCACGTGGCGCCAGTCCATGTAGAGACGGCCCGTAATGGTCTCCGTTTCCCCTTCCTGGACTTCGTAGGTGTCCCGATCCTCCGAAAGGTATCGATATCCGAACCGGAACGATCCCATCCGCGCATACTGGTAACGGATTTCGGCAATCCCATCGGTGACCGAGCGATTCATCCCGCTCGTTCGCAGAAAATCAGGATTGTACCCGTAGTGTTCCTGGTAAGTCTGACCGGCATAGGGTCCGGCAACAGCCACGGGCTCGACAATATCGACAAAGTAGTCGTCATTATCGATCTCGTAGGTACGAACCCTCAGTTTCAGCCAGGTCTTCTCTCCCAGACGCTGGGCGCCGCTGGCCAGCCAGGCATTGTAATCAAAGCTCAGATCTGCGGTCTGGTTGGTCACTTCGGCCATCGTATACGCGGTGGTGAAGGTACCGCTATCCCAGCCGTAGTCCAGTCGGACCTGGTTCTGGCTTTTTTCCACGTCGGGTACACGCTCCACCATCTGAGGACCATCCGAAATGTCAAAAGAGATTCGATCATTAAACGCAGGCGTGTGTTGAACCGGGTGTTCGGCCAGATCATAAAGAACGGTCGGCGTGGCACCGTTTTCCCAGTATGATCGTGTCAGGTGGGAGGCCATCAGGCGAAGGCGCCCGATCGTCCAGGAAGCACCGGCTTCGATATCCTCCGTCGCTTCGTTGACCTCCCGGTCCATGGCATTCACGTGACAGCCGGCGCAGTGGGACATGGCTCGAACCTGCTTCATTCCTTCACGTTCCAGCTTGCTGTAGGACGCGAAGAATTTCAGATTTTCATAACCATGGACGGCATAATCCATTCGAGCCTTGAGATCCCTGACCGAATAGCCGTACTGACTCATCGGGTTCATATCCGTATGGAAATTGGCCTTGGGCGCAAACGCGGCGTCCATGTTGACGAGCGGATCATGGATCAGGTTGTGGACAAATTCATTGTAGGATACATCGATTTTTCCGTGACGTCCGGTCCAGAACCTGATGTTGTACTGCTGCTCGTCGGGAGATGTATGGTGTCCGGAAATCAAAAATAGACCCTGTTCTCCAAACTGACCGTACATGTCCAGGCTAAATCCAAACCCCGCATCGGTATCGCGGTATTCCGCGGCCTTGGTGGGGCTTTCGTCGTTCTCGAAGGAGGTAACCAGTACCGAGGCGGTTCCTCCTCCATCTTCCGCGAAAGCCGGGATCACAACCAAAGCCACCAACAGGAGAAATAGAAATGTTTGTTTCATGGCTTCCCTCCTATCTCAGGAGACCCTTGCCCTGGCCGGGCACGGTCTGTGAGGGCAGGTCGGATCCGTGAATCTGCTGGTGACACTGCGTGCATTTGGTTCCATACGCCATCTTGAATCCCGCTTCCGCGTTGGGATTGGAAAACTCGACTCCGCCAACAATTACATCCGTATCGTGATTGGCGGCCAGTCCAGCATGGAAGTGGAATTCATGGCACTGGAGACAGAGAAAGGGTTCGGTCTGAACCAGCAGGTTGTCCGCCACTGTACCATGGGCATCATGGCAGATCCTGCAGTCTTCGATTACGGGCTGATGCTCAAAGATAAAGGGGCCCTGGTATCTGGAATGGCACTTCCAGCAGAGGTTGTTCACATCGGCAGCCGTGGCTTCCGACGCTCGGGAATCCCGATGGGGAGAGTGACAGGAGATACAGGTCATCTTTCCTTCGGGAACGGGATGGTGGTTGGGCAGATCCATTCTGGCCGCGACATCCTTATGACACTTACTGCAAACCTTTGTCGCATCTCCCTTCAACATGGAGGGACCGCTTCCGTGGTGGACACAATGGCAGTTGTCGCACGTAAACGATTCCCGGTCACAATGTTCCCCGTCACACGTGAGATCGGTATGACAGGAAAAACACTGCTGTTGAGGATTATCAACGATAAGGCCTGCGGTATCTCCCGTTTCCACATGGGAGGGTGCCGCAGGATGGCAGGTCTGGCAGTCCAGCCCGGCAACCCGTGTATGGATGGTCGTGGCAATGGACGTTACAACGCCTTCGTGACAGTCAAGGCACGGGCCGGCGTCGCCAGCAAAACAGAGGCCAGTCAATATCAGGAGAGCCCATACCAGCTTGAAAGCTGCATGTCTCATTCGATCCTCCTGGTCTTTACACTACGCTTGGTAAGGTTTATAAGAGAATGGAAGGGGTATCAGAGAGGAGGGCTTGTACCGCAATAGAGCCAGCATCGGGATCCGGACCCCCCGGGCCCGGACTGATGCATTCACGTTCGCTGGCTTCTGAATACCATATGTATAAACCATAAATGAAAATCTTCACAAATGTCAAGTATGTATGGATAATTTTTAAATAGAGAAAGATTCTCATCCCCATTATAAGGAAAAACATACAATTCACAACAGCCTTTATTCCTGCAAATATTTTCACATAAGCAGGAAAGTCTGGTTTTCCACTCTGTCGTGCTATACTTCTACCATGGTCTGGACGCGGTTTCGATCCCTAACGGGGCTATTACATGAAATTATTCCTCTTCAAAACATCGACGATCTTCTCCGAAAGATTGTAGAGACATCAAAATCGGTGGCAGACGCAGATTATTGTGCCATCATCCACTCTCCCGATGGAAAGAGCTTTCAACTTCTCTGTGACACACTTCCTGATAACGGAGAAAGAAAGTATTCGCTCTCTGCTGTTAAACATGCGTTCAAGGGAAGGAAGACAGCCCAGTTTTCCCGCTCTCCAGCGGAGGAAACTACGGGAAACGACAGCTTCTCTGTATTAACGATTGAAAAATGCCTCGTGGTTCCCCTGACCCTTCCCCGCAACGGGGTTCACTACGGTGTGCTTTACCTGGATCGCCGAAAGCATACCGAAGATTTCAGCGAGGTGGATATTTCCACGATCGTTGCTTTTGCCAATCTCGCATCCATTGCCATCGAGAATTCCGAACTCTTTACCCGCGTCACCGTGGACGAATTGACCCGTGCTTCTTCACGAAACTTTTTTCTCACGAGACTGGGAGAAGAATTTGAGCGGGCCAGACGTCTGAATGGGGGGCTGGGCCTTCTCATGCTCGATATTGACAACTTCAAACAGATCAATGATATTCACGGACACCTGGTCGGGGATGACATCCTCAGGCAGTTCTGTATCGCCATCCGGTCCAACGTAAGAGCCTATGACGTAGTCGGAAGATTGGGCGGCGACGAATTCGCCGTTCTCCTTCCCTCCACATCTCTGGATCAGGTTTACAAAGTCGCAGAGAAGCTGCAGAGCTGTATGTCCCAGTCGGAATGGCCGGAAGACCTGAAAGTAACCACAAGTATTGGAGGAACCGCTTTCCCTTTCAACTCAGCGGAAAACGCAACCGATCTTCTCAATCAGGCAGATACGGCACTCTACCAGGCCAAGTACGGAGGGAGAAAACAGGCGGTAATTGCGGGACGCCAGACCCCAATTTTCAGCTCGCGCTATGATACTTCTCTTAAACCGGGAGAAGATCTCCTCCCTGTTCTCCAGGCATTTCGCAAGAAAGTTGAAAGTGCGTGCAACCGTATGGAGCTTTCGAAGAAAGAGAAGGAGACCCTCCTCAAGGAACTTGACTCCGTTTCTCACCTGATCCAGGGCGAGACACAATATTCAGACGTAACCTGACGTTTCACCGTTTGTAACACTTTCTACCCGCACTATGTATAGGCTTTATTAGGTTGAGAGGTTTTGGTGCGATTACCCTCTCGATCCTACCCCTGAGCACAAATCCTCTAAAATGCAAACTTCCAGCAACCTATGCCGAACTCCTGACAACATTCTAATTACGGGAGTAAGTCGGGGTGAGAGGATTTGGTGCGATTACCCTTTCGATCCTACCCGGGAGCACAAATCCTCCAAAATGCAAACTTCCAGCACACTATGCGGAACTTTTGCCAACATTCTAATTACGGGAGTAAGTCGGGTAACGGGGTGAGAGGTTTTGGTGCGATTACCCTTTCGATCCTACCCCTGAGCACAAATCCTCCAAAATGCAAACTTCCAGCAAACTATGCGGAACTCCTGATAACATTCTAATTACGGGAGTAAGTCGGGTGATGGGGTGAGAGGTTTTGGTGCGATTACCCTTTCGATCCTACCCGGGAGCACAAATCCTCCAAAATGCAAACTTCCAGCAAACTATGCGGAACTCCTGATAACATTCTAATTACGGGAGTAAGTCGGGGTGAGAGGATTTGAACCTCCGACATCCTGCTCCCAAAGCAGGTGCGCTACCGGGCTGCGCCACACCCCGTTGAGAAGGCTAAGTATATTCCGATGCGATGGGAAAAATCAATCTGCGATCCACGAAAGACCCGTTACTCCTCCGTCGTCTCCTCCCTCTCCTCGGCTCCGGAATGTTCTTCGTCCTTGTAGATATACTTGATTCCATCTTTAAATAGCATAAGATTCGGTCCCTCATGCCGGTTCAGCTTGATGACATCCCTGTCGTACCACTCAATCCAGCCCTTTAATTCCTCTCCATCCTTCATCACGATAACAACAGGGCTTTTTGAATGCATCTGTTTGAGATAGTAATAAACCTCTGCGAATGTCTGCTCTGGAGGTGTGGGTTTGCGGCTCATCTGCTGCTGCGAGGGCGGAGTTCGTCCCGGGCCAGATGGGCGTTTTCTTTTTGTACGCACCTCGGATAACTTGGGGCGAATCAATTTTCTCTGACTCATGATGTATATCCCCCGGGAAAGTATGATTACCCTTAGTTTACATCATCATATTCAATTATGCAACTGGCTTTCTTTTTTTCACCCGGGTGATATTCGTATGCAAGACAGCACTTCAGGCGTCCACAGACGCCTGAGACCTTGGAAGGATTGAGAACCAGATTCTGGTGCTTGGCCATCTTCATCGAAACAGGGGCAAAATCCTGCAGGAATGTCGAGCAGCAGAGGGTGATTCCGCATGTCCCGCATCCAGGGAGCATCTTCGCTTCATCACGAACCCCGATCTGTCGCATCTCCACGCGAATCCTGAGGGTTCTGGCCAGCTCCTTGACCAGAAGGCGAAAATCGATACGCCCTGTTGCGGTGTAGAAAAAGATCGCCTTTTTCAGATCATAGGAATAGACCACCCGGACCAGCTTCATCGGGATGCGGAGATCTTCGTTCTTCTTCAGGCAAAGATCGTAAGCCTGTCTCTCCAGAACGATCTTCTGTTCGAAAACCTGGAGATCTTTTTCTTCCGCAACACGGACAATTTTTCCCGCAGACGAGAAGCGTTCCGCCCACTCCTGGGGCAGCGCATCGACAATAACCTCTCCGAAATCGAGACCATGTTCCTGCTCGACCAGGCAGGCCGTACCTATTTCAATAGAAGGCCCCTCAAACTTATAGTATTCGAGGCGAGGCCAACCAAATCTTCGAACGCCAACTATTGTCAATCCGAGACCTCGGTGGTAAGAATTTTTTGTCTCATCTTTTCTCTGTAAGAAGAAAGCTTTTCTGTTAGAGACTCATCCTGAAGGGCCAGAATGGAAAGTGCAAAGAGTGCCGCATTCGTTGCACCCCAGGATCCGACAGCCATCGTGGCCACCGGGATTCCCGGAGGCATCTGGACGGTGGACATCAGTGCATCCAACCCCCCAATCGGAGACGAGTCCAGAGGAATTCCCAGCACAGGAAGCGTGGTATGGGCGGCGGCTACGCCGGCGAGGTGGGCGGCGCCTCCTGCGGCACAGATAATAACCTTAATTCCCCGTTTTCGGGCCGAAGAAAAGTAATCTCCTGCCTCATGGGGAGTTCGATGGGCGGACAGGACCCTGACCTCACAGGGTTCATCAAAGGACCGGAGGGTATCTACGGCTCCCTGGACCCGTGGAAGGTCATTGGCCGAACCCATGATGATCGCAACTCGTGGCTCAGGCATAGTGCATCTTCCTCAGGACCCGCTGACCGATATCTTTTCGGTAGTACTTATTTTCAAACCGGATACGGTCACAGGCAAGATAACATCGGGAAATTGCCTGGGCCAGGGTCTGGCCCCGGGCACAGACATTAAAGACCCGGCCTCCCGACGTTAGGTACCGGTCTCCATCCATCTTCGTCCCGGCATGGAATACAATCACACCCTCAAGCTGCTCCACGTCATCCAGATTCTCGACCGGAAAACCCTTTTCATAGGCACCGGGATAACCATCGCTTGCAAGAACGACACATGCCGCAGCTTCCTTGAGCCATTCTGCGCGCATTGTATTGAATTGTCCCCGGGCTCCAGCCAGACAGATCTGGAACAGATCACTGGCCAGACGGAGCATGATGGGCTGGGTTTCGGGATCGCCAAACCGACAATTGTATTCCAGAACCTTGGGTCCATCGGTTGTAATCATCAGGCCCGCGTAGAGCACGCCCCTGTATTCACGCCCCTCGTCCTTCATTCCGCGGATTGTGGGCAGAATAATATCCTTCAGAATTACCGAACTGGTTTCCTTGTCCAGGACTCCAGCCGGGGTATGGGCTCCCATGCCTCCCGTATTCGGACCGGTGTCATTGTCTCCAATCCGCTTGTAATCCTTAGCAGAGGCCATGGGAATGATCCGCTCTCCGTCAGAGAGTACAAGAAAAGATGCCTCTTCACCTTCCAGGCATTCTTCGATCAGGATTCGATTGGCAGCTCCGCCGAAACGCTTTTCTTCAAAGAAAGCATCAAGCGTTTCATCGATCTGTTTCTGCTCCGTGCAGACCACGACTCCCTTTCCCGCCGCAAGACCATCGGCCTTCAAAACTACTGGAATCTCGAATCCCTTGAGAACTTCCAGTGCTTCTTCCCTGCTTTCAGCAATCCCGGCCCGGGCGGTGGGAATGTTATGTCGCTGCATGAAAAGCTTTGAAAAGATTTTACTGCCTTCCAGTTCAGCCGCCCGCATGGTGGGGCCGAAAATGGTCAGGCCCCGTTTCTGGAATTCATCCACAATTCCGAGAACCAGGGAAAGTTCCGGTCCCACAACCGTCAGGTCAATCTTCAGTTTCTGGGCAAAATCGGCAAGTTCCTGGATGTCATCCGGGGGGATCGCTACGCAATGCGCATAGCGGTCGATTCCCGCATTTCCTGGAGCACAATAGACCTCTTCAACAAGTTCCGACTGGGCGAGCTTCCACACGATTGCGTGTTCACGCCCACCGGAACCGATTACCAGTAGTCGCACGGACAGATTGTACCATATTCTGCGTATTTTCCGGAAATCCCTCTGAAAATAAAAGGGTTACTGTAAGGTTTCCAGAACGCCGCACCGATGACGTGCCGGGGGTGGCTGTGGTAGGATAAATCCATGCTGGACATCCTTCAATCCCGGTATGCAAGCCCTGAAATGGCGGCCATCTTTGATGACCGTAATCGTTATGCCACCTGGCGAGCCCTCTGGATTGCCCTGGCCCGTGCCGAATCAGCGGTGGGGATCCCCATTCCCGAACAGGCCTTTACAGAAATGGAAGCTCACCGGTATTCGATCGATTTCGAGCGCGTTCGGGAAATCGAGCGCGAGACCCGTCATGACGTCATGGCTCACCTTCATCACTTTGGGGAACAATGCCCCTCTGCCAAACCCTTCCTCCATCTGGGCGCCACTTCCTGCTTCATTACCGACAATACGGACCTGATTCTCGTAAAACAGGCTCTCCAGCTTATCTCTGCGAGGCTGGCCCGCCTGATCCTTCTCATGAGGGACTTCTGTGCTGCTTACCGAGCCCTGCCGGTCCTTGGCTATACCCACTTTCAGCCGGCTCAGCCTACAACCCTGGGAAAACGTGCTTCCCTGTGGCTGCAGGACTACCTTAACGACTTCCAATCGATTCGCGACTTCACGGAAAAGATCCCGTTACGGGGAACAAAAGGTACCACAGGCACCCAGGCTTCCTTCCTTGAGCTGATGAACGGTGATCCCGTTCGTGTTGAGGAGATGGAATCCCATTTTCTTTCAGGTCTCGGATTTCGGAAGGCCTTTCCCGTCACCGGACAGACCTATCCCCGAAAATTCGACTGGTCGATCTCCACACTCCTGGAGGGAATTGCCATTTCTTCCGGAAAGATGAGCCGGGATCTAAGATTAATCCAGCATATGAAAGAACTTTCCGAACCCCGGGGAGATAAACAGGTCGGCTCTTCGGCGATGCCATATAAGAGAAATCCAATGCGCTCCGAGCGGTTGACATCTCTATCCCGTTACCTTTTGAACCTCACCCGAAATGCGGTGGACACAGCCGTGGATCAATGGCTGGAGCGGACCCTGGATGATTCCGCAGGCCGCCGTCTTTACCTCCCCCAGGCTTTTCTCACCACGGATGCAATTCTGATCCTGGGACAGGATATCTTTTCGGGCCTCACCGTTCATAATGAAATCATCGATGCCCGCCTCAGGGCAGAGCTCCCCTTCCTTCTCGTGGAAACGATCCTCATGGAAGGCGTCAAGCGCGGGGGAGATCGTCAGACTCTTCACGAACGCCTGAGGGAGCACGCTATGGCTGCTTCGGACGAACAGCGCCGGGGACTCTCCAACTCCTTTTTTCAGCGAGTCGCCAATGATCCGGACATCCCCTTCTCCGAAAAGGAACTCGAAAACGTTTCAGATCCGGCCAGGCTGGTGGGTCTCGCCCCCCGCCAGGTGGATACGTTCCTGGCAGAGCACGCGGACACCTTCGAGGAAGCCACCCGCGTGGCTTCCCCGATAACAAAGGTGGAGGTCTAGTCGAAGCCGCATGATCTCTTTAGCCCGCGTGGCCTCGATGGAGATATTCTCCCAGTAGAAAGAGGAGAGCAAGAAAACCGACAGATATCATCAGGCCCATGACAACTTTTTTCAGGGCGTTTATCCGGCTCTCTGCACGAACCAGGTAGACACACAGGGACCACAGGAGAAGAACGGCACCATAAAGAGCGATGACCGTCGGACTTCCCGGAAGATCAAAGAAATAGGAGAGAAGAAGCCCGGCCATCGTGACAAGCGTGCCTGCGGTCCAGCCGATGAGAAGCTGTATCGATAGCCTGTCTGTGACACTGATTGCCATCATGGCGGGAGTCACCAGAAAGACAAAGACGAGTAGGATTCCCGCGACCTGGACCGAGGTTGTAATCACGACAGCAAAGGTCGCATAGAAAAGAAGGTCCCAGAAAAACAGGTTGTATCCCTTACCCCTGGCACGTTCCGGATCGGAGGAAATCATCTGAAAGATCGGCTGGAACCGATAATGGATGATACCGATCACGGCATAGATGATCGAAGCCTTGATAATGTCAGGCCACCCGACCCAGAGCAGGGCGCCGGTGAGAAGCTCCTTGAGATGCTCACTCCCCAGAGGAGAACGGTCCATCACCAGGATTGAAAGGGCGGCCGCCAGGGCATAGACAAGGCCAATCACCGCTTCCTGGGGCACTCCATGCCTGCGAAACCGGGTCACGCTGAAAATGGTCCCTCCGGCGAGGGCAAAGAGGAGCGAAAAGATGTAGCTCCCTGGATCTCCCGGATGGATCCCGAATGTCATGGCAACAGCAATGCCCAGCGCCGCAATCTGGGCGATCGCAAGATCCACAAAAATCACCTGCCGTTTAATGACGTGGATACCGAGATAGGAGTGGATCCCGACGAGAACCAGGCATTCCAGAAAGGGCAGGGCCATTAAGGTGAGTACATCCATAGTCACTCCGAAAAGGCGGCAAGGAGGCGATCCAGCCAGCCGTCCATGAGGGCTTCAAAGGTCGGGTATGTTTCATCGGGCTGGGTGGGGACGATAACGGCCCGGCATCCCGTTGCCTGGGCGATCCGCTGGACCTTATCGAGATCATAGTAATCCGCGGTCAGGATGACTCGGATTCCTTCCTGTCGAATCCTCTTCGTCAGGTTGGAGATATGCTTAACGGAGGGAGGAATCCCCACCTTTTCCTCCACGTGTCCGACGACCTCAATGCCAAAGGGCTTGCAGAAATAGATCCATGCCTTGTGGTACGTGATGATCTTCTTCCCATGCAACGGGTATCCCTTTTTCGACCACCCCTCCATGAAATCGATCAGGTTGTGTTCCTTGAGGTAAGAATAGAGTTCACCCTGTTCTGTCAGAGTGATCAATTCCTTTTCAGGCACTTTCGAGAGCAGTGTCCTGCCAAACATCCGCTCCAGGATTCTGGTCCGGTAGTGCTGATAGCTGGTTTCATACTCCGCCGCGTGGTCCGGATCAATACGAGAGAGCCCGTGCATGATATTTTCCGCGGCGATAAGGATGTTGAAGGGTGATATATAGACGTGGGGGTTGCCATAGACATGGATGCAGCCTTCCGACCTGGAAAAGGAAGAGGGAATTTCCAGCAGGTTCATCCCGGCAGACGCGGAGACATACCCCTTCCCCCCTTCGAGGACTTCCGGATTGCCGGCGCGATCCAGGAGAGCAGGCACCCAGAGTTCCAGATCCAGTCCCGTAGTGACAAAGAGATCGGCTTTTCTGACCTTCAACGCATAACTTGGTTTCGGGCGGACAAAGTGAGGATCCTGACCGGGCAGCCCGATGGATTCCGCACGGACATGGTTTCCTCCCACCATAGCAGCCAGCTGAGCGTAAACGGGAAGAGTCGTCACGACCCTTACCTCAGCATAAAGACCCGGAAGAAGAGAAAAGGAGATAAGAAAAAGAAGGAATCGTTTCATGGTCTTTCCTCCCTCAATAGGTTTCGTGTTTGTGAGGCCCGGCTGCAAAGAGAACCTCAAACACGACCTGGTTGGTCTGCTCGTCGTTGGGAGCGTCGATCCAGTCATATTCGGCCCTGAGCTTGACAAAGGGACTCTGCCAGAACGTCAGAACCCCGGAAAGCATTGTCGTGGAAAGCGCGTTGTCCGTCGGCTCCTCCGCGTATTGCCCCGCAGCTCCAACAATCCACCTGCGGGAAAGCCTCGACTCAAGGATCAGCGATCCTCCAAGGCTGTCATTGCCATCCAGACCCTCACGTTCCATGATCTCAAACCGAACCGAGGCGTTCCGGTACTTTTCTCTTCCGGGTGGCTCCCACAGGCAGGTAAAATCCATCCCGTAATAATTCATCCACTGATCGTCCGGATTCGCACCGCGCAGGGCCGACAGACCCCACTCCAGATAGGCGGCATCGGACAGGTCCCAGTAATTTTTCAGATGAACCAGAAAGGACGGCTTATCAAAGCTTGCTCCGGTAAAGGCAATATCATTTTCACCATTGGTTACCTGCAGCGACAATTCATTGGCATGGGCCAGGGGAGTGGAAAACGATGAAGTCAGGGAAATCCCGGTTTGCGTCAGTCCGTGATGCCCGAAAAATTTCTGAAGAGGCAGGAGTTCATGGATCAAAGGCAGGGCATGAACATGCCAGCGGTTTAATGATCCGAACGGCTGCCGGAACTTTCCCGCATCGAGCGTGATGTGTCCCGGAAGACCCACATAGGTGATATAGGCTTCCCCGATATCGAAGCCGTATTCATTGGTGGGTTCACCATCTTCCTCTTCCTTGTGAATATGGCAGAAGAGCTTGAAGCGCGTCTGCGGATCGAGCGGAGCCTGAAAACCAAGCTCCATAACCCTCAGGTTAAACTCTTCCCGCCCATCATCCGTGGCCAGATAGAGCATATCCCCCAGAACGGAAATCTCAGGATTCAGCTGGGGTTGGAATCGTTCCCCACCGGATTCCTGCGCCGAAAGGGAAAATGGAATCAATAGATAAAGAAAGAAAAAATACAACAGATATCTGCGTTTCATGGTCACCTCCAGAAACGGTCAAACAGTGAAAAACAATTTTTTCAGAATGTGAAGAAAAGGATCAGAGGGGAGGTGACCGTCCACGGGAAGGAAGGATCTGTTCAAAAGACACCCTGAAAATTGAAGCCGGTTCGGCCCTTTGAATTCGGGGAATGATCCTGATCAGTGCTTTTGTAATAATGGCCGGGATCGTGTGTGCCGACAGACAGAGTAGACAGGTATCCTTAACATGGGCGACATGACCCGAAAAATGGGTTCCTGGAGATCTTTCCGCTGAGTGGTGGTGGTGGAAATAGGGCACCAGAAGGAGAGCGACAAGGGGAAATACCAGCCCGAAAACTGCAAGACGGCCCGGCTGCCTGCTGGTCCTTCCGGTGAAATTGATCATATTTTGTGGTAGTATACCATTTCTTCCCCGCTTTCCGGATGTGCCGCGGGCATTCCGGAGAGGTTTTGGTGTATAATGGGGGTTCATCTTCAGGAGGTTGCAGCATGAAGAAAGGTCTTCACCCAGAGTATCACGACGTCGTGGCCCGCTGTGCCTGCGGTGCCGAATTTAAGACGCGCTCGACAAAAAAGGAACTCAAGCTCGAAATCTGTTCCTCATGCCATCCCTTTTTCACAGGGAAACAGAAACTGCTTGACTCTGCCGGAATGGTAGAGCGGTTCCGCCGTCGGTACGGGACGAAAGAAACCAAAGGATGAGCGAACAGCCTACCCTCGGCGTCATCGTCGGAGGGCAGGCGGTCCTGGAGGGCGTCATGATGCGCGCCCCCTGGGCGTATTGTGTTTCCGTACGGCGAAGTGACGGGGAACTCGTCTGGAAAGAGGAACCCCTCAAAGAGTATTCCGTTAAGATCCCCATTATTCGTGGATTTATCGTCCTGCTCCAGGCCCTGATCCTCGGGATCCGGACCCTGAACTTCTCCGCTGAAGTCGTGGAGGAGAAGGAAAAACCGATCTCCCCGTGGGCTCTCGGGGCCACCATGGTTCTGGCCTTTCTCTTTGCCGCCGTTCTCTTTCTGCTTCTTCCCCTGGTTCTTACACAGATGCTCCACCTGGAAAACGGAGTTCTTTTCAACATTGTGGATGGCATTATTCGCGTCATTATCTTTTTTCTCTATCTCCTGGCCATCTCCATGATGAAGGATATCCGCCGGGTCTTTCAATATCACGGAGCGGAGCACAAAGTTGTTCACGTTTTCGAGGCGGGTGAGCCCCTTACCGTCGAAAATGCAAAAGTTAAAACGACTCTTCACCCCCGTTGCGGTACCTCTTTCCTTCTCTTCGTCGTCCTGGTGGCCATTGCCGTCTTTGCCCTCATTCCCCACAGCTCCCCTTTCTGGGTCAAGCTGACGGGCCGTGTCGTCCTCCTTCCCATAATTTCCGGAATCGCCTACGAGCTGATCCGCCTCTCCCACCGGTGCAGACAGACCTGGTGGGCCCGAGTCCTCATGGCTCCGGGGCTCATGCTGCAGAAAATCACGACAAAGGAGCCCGACGATTCCATGCTGGAAGTTGCGATCTTCAGCATGGAGAGAGTCCTCAAACTGAAGAATTCCCCTCCTGAAACCATTCTGTAGAAGGTATCCATGGAAGAGCGATTACACTCCCTTATAAAAGAGTATGAAGAGGTCCAGTCCCGGCTGGCCGACCCTGCCGTTCTCAGCCAGCGTGAAACAGCCAAGCCTCTCTTTCGGCGCTCCAAGGAACTCGAGCCCATCATTACTAAAGCCCGATTGTACCTCTCCCTCAGGGACCAGCTGGATCAGGCCCGGACCATGCTGCAGGATGCCGAAGAGGATCTGCGTGAGATGGCCGAAGAGGAAATTGCCAACCTGGAACCCCGGCTTGAAACCCTGGAGCAAGAAATCAGCTTTCTCCTTCTTCCAAAGGACCCCAATGACGAGCGGAACATCATCCTTGAAATCCGTGCGGGGACCGGCGGAGAAGAAGCTGCCCTCTTTGCCGCTGAAATTTTCCGGATGTATGCACGATATGCGGAAACCCGCGGATGGGCTGTTTCGATTACCGACGTGCACTATACGGATCTGGGAGGGGTCAAGGAACTGGTGGCGGTCATGGAAGGCGATGAGGTCTACGCAAGATTAAAGTACGAGAGCGGCGTTCACCGCGTGCAGCGGGTACCGGAGACCGAAGCCCAGGGCCGTATTCACACTTCAGCCATCACAGTGGCGATTCTTCCCGAAGCCGAGGAAGTGGAAGTTGAGATTGATCCCAAGGATTTACGAATCGACCGCTTTGCCGCTTCCGGTCCCGGGGGCCAGCACGTCAACCGCACATTGTCCGCCATCCGGATTACACACCAGCCTTCCGGACTTGTCGTGTCCTGCCAGGATGAAAAATCTCAGCACAAGAACCTGGCCAAGGCCATGCGCGTTCTCAAGAGTCGCCTCTATGACCTGGAACAGCGGAAAAAGGACGCGGAAGTCGCCTCCTCCCGGAGAAAGCAGGTGGGATCGGGAGATCGATCAGAAAAGATCCGAACCTATAATTTCCCCCAGAGTCGTGTGACAGATCACCGAATCGGCCTTACGCTCTATCGGCTCGAGTCGATCATGAATGGAGATCTCGACCCCCTGATTGATCCCCTCATCGAAGAGGACCGGGCGGAGCAGTTGAAATCTATTGATTCTGAATGAGCTGCTGGAGCGTTCCTCTCACCGTCTGAAAGACCGCACCCTGCTGGTCACCCTGGCTTCTGCCTGTTTTCAGCGATCGACAGCCTGGATCCTGGCCCATGGAGACCATGCGGTATCCGAAGACGATGTTCAAACCTATTCGACCTGGGTCGAGCGAATCGAACGGGAAGAGCCGCTGGCCTACGTCACCGGTACGATTCCCTTTCGTGATCTTGAAATCAAAGTGGATTCCCGGGTTCTGATTCCCAGGCCGGAAACCGAACTATTAGTGGAAACCGCACTGAGACTGAACCTTCCGGATCGTGCCACGGTCTTTGACCTGGGAACCGGGTCCGGATGTATCGCGGCATCGCTAACATCATCCAGACCGCATTGGAGAATCTTTGCGGGCGATCGTTCCCTGGAGGCACTGGCCCTGGCACGAAAAAACGCAGCCGGTGTATCCCTTGTGGCGATGGATGCTCTTACCGGCCTGAACCGGGGATCGACCTTTGATCTCGTCATCTCCAACCCTCCCTATGTGGTTTCGGCGGAACTGCCCACCCTCCCCCGCTCCGTCCGGGAGTATGAACCGATGATTGCGCTGGATGGAGGCAGGGACGGATTGGATTTTTACCGCCTGCTGTGCCATAGTATTCCTCCACACCTGAAACCGGGAGGATGGATCGTTATGGAAATCGGGTACAACCAGTCGGAACAGGTCGCGTCACTCTTTTGCAATGCGGGCTGGACGATTATCGAAATTCTGAAGGACGGCGCATCGATCCCCCGCGTCGTTACCGCGACATGGTTACCTTAGAAGCCTTTCAGATTAACGGCCCTGCAAGACCGCGGGGAAACGTGGCGATTTCGGGAGCGAAAAATGCCGCTCTCCCGGCCCTCGCCGCTTCACTCCTGACCGCTGAAACCATTTCCCTGGGCAACGTTCCCGATGTCTACGATATTCGAACCTTTGCCCGGCTTCTGCGGGGAATGGGTGCGGAAGTCCAGCTTGAAGCACCCCGATGTTCATTGACTGCCTCTAACCTCAACAACCCGGAGGCTCCTTACGATCTTGTCCGAACCATGCGGGCATCCATCCTTGTTCTCTGTCCCCTCGTGGCCCGATGCGGTCGGGCACGCGTTTCTCTGCCGGGGGGATGCGCCATCGGGGTCCGCCCGGTGGACATGCACCTTGAAGGACTCGAACTCATGGGAGCCAGAATCAAGGTGGAGCACGGCTATATCCTTGCCGAAACGGATGGGCTGAAACCCATTGACTATACCTTTCGCCTGAAAACGGTCACGGGAACCGAGAACCTCATGATGGCCGCGGCCCTCATTGACGGGGAAACCCGCCTGGCCAACTGTGCGGAAGAGCCCGAAGTCATCTTTATGGCGGAAATGCTGCGCACCATGGGGGCGGAGGTCCAAGGGGACGGAACGGACAACATCATGATTCACGGAAAATCCCGGCTGTCGGGAGGATCCTTTTCGATCATCCCTGACCGAATCGAAGCAGGGACCTACCTCTTCCTAGCTGCGGCCCTCCCCGACAGCGAGGTCACCCTCACGGGAATCGAAACCGACCACCTCGGAGCCGTAATCCAGAAGCTTTCCCGAATTGGCGCCGATATTGAAACAAAGGATGAAGGGGTCAGAATTAACGGCCATCGGAACCTGGCAGCACAACACATGGACACGGCTCCCTATCCCGGGTTTCCCACTGATCTGCAGGCCCAGTACATGGCCCTCATGACCCAGGCATCCGGCACCTCCGTCATCCATGAGAGTATCTTCGAGAACCGGTTCCAGCATGTTGCCGAGCTGAGCCGCATGGGGGCGGATATCAAGCTGTCCGGCGCCCAGGCCACAGTAATTGGACCCTCCCGTCTTTCCGGGGCCAACGTCACGGCATCGGACCTCCGCGCTTCTGCGAGCCTGGTCATTGCCGGCCTGGCCGCAGAAGGGACAACGGTCGTGCGCCGAATTTACCATCTCGACCGGGGCTACTCCTCCATGGAGCAGAAACTCCAGGCCCTGGGATGCGATGTGACCCGGATCAAAGTCGACCACGCGTAAGAGAAAGCTGCAGCTATTTGGTATTGGTAAAATAGTCCCTCTTTACCTGGAGAGGTGTCCGAGAGGTCATCCATGAACCATGGATATCCCGTCGCGTACCGGTGAAGCCGTGCGGGAGTGCCAGGAAGGTGAGCGAGGAAATCCGCAGGCGTATCCGGAGGATACATCGAGGAATTTCGAGCGAACCTGACGCAGCAATCACGGGCGGATCCGACGGTTAAGCAGGGATAGGAATGGGCTCAGGGATAGGGAGCCGGTCTTGAAAATCGGTGTGCCGAAAGGTACCGTGGGTTTCCTCGAACCCTCCCTCCACCCTCTCGGAGTGTTTTCGGCCAATCATCCTGGCCTCAAACGGGCGAATCCCACCTTTCTTTTCTCATCAATCATGACAGAGCAAACCCGACTTAACACAAAGCGTTATCGCAAAGGTTATCTCCCACTCAGTAATGGTAAAATAGTCCTTCCTTACCTGGAGAGGTGTCCGAGAGGTCATCCATGAACCATGGATATCCCGTCGCGTACCGGTGAAGCCGTGCGGGAGTGCCAGGAAGGTGAGCGAGGAAATCCGCAGGCGTATCCGGAGGATACATCGAGGAATTTCGAGCGAACCTGACGCAGCAATCACGGGCGGATCCGACGGTTAAGCAGGGATAGGAATGGGCTCAGGGATAGGGAGCCGGTCTTGAAAATCGGTGTGCCGAAAGGTACCGTGGGTTTCCTCGAACCCTCCCTCCACCCTCTCAGAGTGTTTTCAGCCCATCATCCTGGCCTTAAACGGGCAAATCCCACCCCTCTTTTCTTATCAAACTAATACAAAACAAACCCAATGGCACGCATAGCCTTATCGCAAAGGTTATCTCCCACTCAGTAATGGTAAAATAGTCCCTCTTTACCTGGAGAGGTGTCCGAGAGGTTGAAGGAGCCGGTCTTGAAAATCGGTGTGCCGAAAGGTACCGTGGGTTCGAATCCCACCCTCTCCGCCAGTCTCCTGTTTTGTTCCCTTTTACAAGGATGTCAAAAGGTTTTTTGTATGTAATATCGAGGTTTTCTTGATAGTAGGTGCAGTTCGAAACAACAGAATTCAGCAGCTTGCGTTTTTCTGAATAATCTGCATTAATGTACTGTATATGTGCGGTTTGCGTGAGTTCGAAAATATCACGCGTACTCCTCAATAGCTGTTCTGGTTTTTTGTTTTTTGACATGCTTAGGGTAAGGTTGACCAACTCAGCCTGCCATGTCTGGCTCATCTCGTTCCAGAACTCCTCAGTAATCTTTCCGTCGAGCTTATCGACATATGCCTTGTTCAAGTGCTCTTTCAGCACCTCAATACGTTTCAGTGTTGCTTGATGCTGAGATTGACGATGTTTATCCATCTCCTTCAGTTCACTCTCAAGCATTGTGTACATCCATTTTGCGATATCGTCCGGAATCTTGATGTCCTTAATTACTCCTCCAAGCAAGGTGTCCAGCTTTTCCTGGCGGATGTAATCGTTACCGCACTTCCCCTTGTAAAATGAACAGCGGTAATAGACGTACTTTCCCTTTTTTAGTTCTGCACTGATTGAACCACCGCAAGCCTGGCACTTCAACAACCCAACAAAAGGAAAATTCCTTTTTGATTCTGAGCCGTGATTTTTCTTGTTCAAGGTACGCTGTACTTCGTCGAAGAGTTGTTTGCTAATGATAGGTTGATGCGTCCCGTGAATGGTCTTGTCTGCCCATGTGAACATCCCGTAGTAGAACGTGGTGGACAAAATTCTGTGGATGCTGGATTTTGTGAAGGGCTGTTTGGTTTGGGGATGGGTGAATCCTGATTCCTTGGCTTTTCTTACGAGAGACTTAAGGGAATAGTCTCCAGTGGCGAACCACTCAAAAAGCTGCCTGACATAAGCGTTGTACGGTGGGTTCAGTTCAATGCCTTTCTTTACATTGACATAGCCTGGAGGGGCGAATGTTGGGAGCACCCCGGTCTCTGCTTTTTTTGACTGGCCTTTTTTGACTTCTTCTGAAAGGTTTTCGATGTAATTTTTTGCGATGACTAGTTTCAGGTCGTGCATTAGGTTTTGGTGGCTTCGGCTTTCCTTGTTTAATACCTCGCCTTCTTTCACCAGGTGGATGTTCAGCCAGTCCATTTCAGATACAGTCACTCGATCTTTCAAGTTGCGATAAAGCCTGTCAGTTTTCTCAACAAGCAAATGCTGAACATTATTGTTTCGTTTAAGAAATTTCACCATCTCCCTAAAGGATTTTCTGCCAGCCTGTTTGGCTGTCTCTGTGTCTTTGTATTCTTGCAGGATTTCGATCTCATGTTTAATTGCGTACTCTTGCAATGCGCTCAGTTGAGCTTCAAGAGAAAACCCTTCTGCCTGTTCTTTAGAAGAAACACGGATATAGAGGACACCTTTTTTCATGAGCGTTCTCCTTTCTCGATGAGACCAATCTCCATTTTGTCTAATTCATTCTCCAATATTTTCATGACCCATTGCTGGATAGAGAGATCATCATAAGCAGCCCGTAACCGTATTCTCTGGTGAAACTCCTGGGACATCTTGATATGGATTTGTTTTGCGTCATCAGTGCCCATAGCCCTCTCCACTAGCGGGATATCTACGGTAGTAATATACCAATACTATTATAAATTGTCAAGCAACTCACTTTACCAGCGCAAGTGTTTTTTCCTCCACATTCTCTTTTTCCTTACTCACTTCTTCTGGATGATTCTGTTGTATTTCCATTAGCGAAAAAACAAACTCCTTGACATTATGTATGATTTCCTCGCACTCTTCATCTGAAAGAGTACGTCCGTACTTGGGTTCCCAGACCCGACGGGTATACTCAATCAGTTCCAGATTCTCCATCTGAAAAGCCTCTTAATGCATCCAGCAGTATCAGTGCATCCATCACAGCGACCCTTGGCTTGATTTCCTCGGGAACTTTACACATGAGGTGTTGAACAGCTTTATCCACATGGGACGGCATGACTGCCTCGATGATGAAGCATGCGCCTGCATCATGGTCCTTTTCAACATTACAAAGGGCGTTGTTGGACGAGCTCACTTCAATTTCAATGCAACAGTACCCATCATCTTCAGGAAACTTCAGTGGGGTTTTTGTCAAGGGGTGGGAATTCAGGATAAGGTTTTTGAACAGGGTTCGATGAAGCGTGTCCTTGTAAAGAAAGAATAGATCCATGCTTTTGTCGCCGAGCTTGAAATCCACTTTCGCCCCCGGGATAAGAGCAGCGTATTCCTGGCAGAGATACTGGTGCTGAAGAGAATCCCCGCCACGGGTAAGCTTGGGTCTCTTGAGGCCAAAAGTCTGGATGGCTTTCTGGGTCGGTTGCAGTGCAGTGAACCACCCGCCTCTTCCTGCTCGTCCAATGATTCGCTGTTCCTTAAGCAATCCTTTTGCGACCATACTCTGCTTGAGCCTGTGCCCGACTTGGTTATGTTCAATCCCAGCATCGCGATAGGATGAAGTAGAAGGCTGGATTTTCATGACAACCGCTTCAAGCAGTTTCCTCTCTTTTTCGGTGATTGATGTTTTCGGTGATGGGTCTGCATGTTCCCCTCGGGCTGATTCTTGAGTTCTAGGGAGAATATTGGGTGCGGGTTTGTCCGCGGGTATGAGTTGGTTGATACGCTGTTCAAACGATTCCCTGTCAGAGAAGGAGACTCGTTTATCGAACTGTTTACGGTGCGGGAACTTGAAAAGTACTGCATCATTCCATCCACCATCCTTGACATTCAACAACCCCATGCCCAACTGTAAACGACTCACTGCAGGCAACTGGTGCTTCTCAAGGTTCAGAGTCTGCTGCACCATCCTGACCTCTTCCCCGCTGGTTGCACCGAGCACCACAAAAATGTTTGTCGTTGAGAGACTGATCGGGTCAAGGTGGGACAGATTCACGGAAGACAGGCAAACTCCGCAAGAGAATTCTCTCAAGAGACTCTGCAGTTCAGAAAAATGAGAAGTTTCATAGATGTTTTTCTTCTGGAGCTTTGACCAGAGTTGGTAGCCTTCGTCCGTGTAAATCAGGTAGCTTAGATTATCGCGGTCGGCATGTGCCCGCTGCCGGGTAAAGAGAAGATTAATGAATAGCAGGAACAGAAAGGAGATGGAGGATGTAAGCTGTTGCGCATTCATGACGAGAGAGTTCGAGAAAAGCGTCTCCCATGAAACACCTCTTCTGCAGTGGAAGGGTTCGGGGAACTGGGTTTCCAGTTGCCTGAGACGGTTCAGCAGCCCATAGATTCCGTCGGTGACTCCCATCGTTCTCCCCTTCCAGTTCAGGAAAGAGTCTAGCTGGGTTTTTACGTCATTCCAGCAAGGATACCGCTGCTCCTTAAACACCATGTCCAAGGCCCTGGTTAACAAACCTGCTTGAATTTCTCCTGAATACATTGTCTTTTTCCAGTTCTCTGCAAGGAGCGAGATAAAATCATTTATGGAGAGCCATTCAGGTTTCTGCAGCATCGGGAGCTTGGATTTTCCTGACAACAGTAGCATCTTGGGCCAGCGTTTCAGTTGGTATAACATGTCATCCTTGATATCCAGTGCCAGGATTTTCACGCCACTGGTCAGAAGCTGGTCCTGGACGTTATGCAGGATTGTGGTTTTGCCTGTTCCCACAGGTCCGGTGAAAGTCATGTTTCGGACGCACTGAAGCGGTTCAACAAACAACGGCATATTGTTCCCGACCTGGTTGCCGATATGGATGCGCCCCTTGAACGTGCCAGGCGGCGCGACAATAACCGGATATCCTGTAGGGCTTTCGAAATAATCATAGAAAGGCTTAAGCTGCTGGATGAGCCACTGCAGAGTCTTGAAATCTACTTCTTGAGGGTTTTCCTTGTCTATCGAGAGCAGCGTCCTGCATAACCGAGGATTTGAAAGATCAATCCTCCATTTTTGAAGAAATGATTCTGCCCAGGTATAGTATTGGTCAAACTGGAAACGTGTCATCTTTCCAGACTGAACAAATATCCAAGTCGTCGCATCCATGCTTGACGACGGGCATGATGAAGGCAAAAATACGTGACAGTTCCGTCAGGATTGGGCATCTCCTGGGCATGATGAAGACAAAAGTTAAGATGGCAGATCCTGCATGTACGGATGGTATGGTGCGTGCTCAAAGTACCTTCCGGACATGTTGCGCATTGGTAGAGCCTGGCTTTTTCAGGGTTCATCACCAATCTTCCGTCGCCGGTCATGATGACGGATTTCTGCTTAATGAATCTGCGGTTGCCCTGCTCGTCGAGGACAACCATGTTCTGAGTCAGGCCAATCAGTTCCTGGCTGCCGTCGGGACGGATGACAATAATGCGTTCTTCTTCCTGGTTCGAAACTGGAACAGGCAAATCTGGCATGGATTCCTCCTTGATTACAGTGGCTGTTGCGGGACTGACTCTTGAAACAGGAAAAGAAGCACAGCACCCAGACCCCAGCCAGAAAGCACAGAAAGAAAAATCTGCTGGATTTCTAACATGTCTCGGTGGATCACGCACAACAGCAGCGTGAGTGTGAAGATAAGAAGATGGTTCCATAACCTGTGCAGGACCAACGTGGCGGTCAGGGCAAGCCATATATTGTGGGAGTAAGAGAAAAATTCAATCAAATCTTTCACCACCGGGATGTCATGGTGCGAGAAGACGATGGTGATGATGGTCACGAAGATGAAAATCATGACAAAGTGCAGCACCAAGCGAAGATAAAAAAGTCTCATACATCCTCCTCATGCGGGATCATGCAAAAACTTCTTCTGACTAGATTCTCAGTTTCTGCCAGTGAAAACGGGACTCTGCACTGTTGGTTGAATTGCTGTCGTAACACGGGGTTCTGGGATAGCAGGCCGAACGGCAGGTTGGAAAGAGAAATATCAGCCCCGTTTGCGTGTAACGTTGCGATGAGCTTGCCCGGTTTGGGTTCGTGTTTCCATATCGCAGGAAGCCGGAAAAAGGACGGGCTGATTTTTTCGGTGCAGTACCGGATGGGTTCAGTCATGTCATGGTCGTTGATAATGGTGACAATGGACTGGCAGGCATATTTCCTGTGTCTGATTTTCTTTGCGGAACTACTCCACTCAATAAGTGCCCTTGAGGCAATGTAGGGATTGAGACGGGCATTGATGCCGATGGTGTTCTGTAATTTTCGGGAAAGTTCTTTTTGTTGACGGTGCGGATGCTGGGTCCACCACAACACCTGCTCATACAGTCCAGGATCGCGTGTGAGCAACATTCCCCCTTCACCCACATCCAAGGTCTTGCCAGAGGTAAAACTCACCACAAGGGCATCAGATTTGCCGCTGGCGGGTATCTCGTGAATCCTGGCCCGGAAACTCTGGGCAGCGTCTGCGAGATAGAGAACTTCATGCCTGTCCGCGATGTTTTTCAGTACATGGGTCTGGTGCGGGATTCCGAACATGTCCGCTGCCAGGATGGCCTTTGTTTTAGTAGTGATGGCTTTTTCGACAAGGCCAGACTCCATCTCAAATGTATATGGGTCAATGGGAAGCAGAACCATGGTGCATCCGGCAAAAAGAAAAGGGCTGACACTGTATCCGATATTGAGGCTGGAGGTGATAATCTCATCCCCTGGCCCTGCGTCCATTGCCATGACCAGGGATAAAAGGCCGAGGGTCGCTGAAGGCACTGCCACGGCATACGGGAATTTGTAATAGTTTTTGAACTTCTGCTCCAGTAGTTTTATTGAGCCTTCTCCTGACCAATGGGCGTTGCCGGTTGCTAACGATAACAGTTCAGATGCTGACATGGCTCAGCTCCGAAAGACGCTGGTTCAATAAGGAGTAGTTGATTTCCTTGGTTTTCTGGTCAATGACTGCACCCAGATGGGACGGAAGCGTTAATTGATGAGCGTGTGTCCAGGGGTAGTATTCAGGAGAAGTCGAAGCGTTCAATGCGAGAAGATCGCACTTTTCAATCGCTTCCCTGTGCGTGGGGTTCTGGAACATTTCTGCTGCCCTAAGAATCTGATTTTTATCGAGGCGGTTGTACAGGAACTGAATCCTGGTCATCGTCATGTTGATGTCCCTGGGTGTTGCACCTTTCAGAAAAAACGTCTCTGCTGCTTGGGTGACCCATCTCCCCCCTTGCTCTGAAAGTTCGGGATTGATTCTCCGGATTTGCTCCTTGAGAATTGCAGGGTAGTCTTCCTTGAACGGGAAAAAGTCAGGGATAACTTCAGCTCGTGAGCGCATGGCAGCAGCAATATTGTCAATGGTGTTGCTGGTGGCGATGAAGATCACCCGCCCTCGAAGAGAAGCATCTGATAAAAAGGTCAGAAGTGCGGCATGGATGGCATCGCTTGCTCCAGAGTCATGGTTGTCGTTCCTCGTCGTCGGAAAAGAATCCGCGAACTCATCCAGAAGCACCATGACCGGAGTCTGGCTGACAAGAAGATCCAGCAATTTTGTCATGGTCGCTTCAGATTCTCCGACCCATTTGCTTTTGGGACTGTCCATCCTGATGGCAGAGATGTTGGCTGTCACGGCAGCGGTAGTGATGGCATCGGTCTTTCCTGTGCCTGGGGCACCGGGGATAATGACAAAACCCGGTGTGGAGGGATTTCCCATGCTGAGACCTGTGGTGATACGGGTCAGAATCCTTGTCAGGGTTGTGATGGACGACCCCACGAGGTAGACATTCTTGACTCTGCTCGTGTCCATGAGGTAAAGTTTCCCGTCAGAGCATGCAAGAAGGTCAGCTTCTTTTTGCTTCCGTAAATCAGAAGCCGTGACGAAGGTCCCGGTTGAATGGGATGCCCTGAAAATAGTTTCAGAAGAGAGGTTCGGTGTTCCGGATGAAATGTGCGATGCCTGGTCAGGGGAAAGTCCCGACTCATATTCAGCGTTAGGGTATCTGGCCTGAAGCACGTCAAAGAATTCATGCTTTTTCTCTTTGTCAGGGTACGGCACATGGACCGCATAATAGACATTCGAGATTTCTTCATGAAGCTGTTCAGGGCTGGCTTGCAGGATGATGACATGTCCTTGCTTTCGCAGAGAGATTCCTGTGCCAAGATTTTTGTAGGTTTCCAGGACTTTCAGCGAATCTTCCATCAGGCACGAATTGTCTTGCGTCCTTGGAATCCAGTGTCCGGCATCCTTGATTAAGATGCAGAGTTTTATGGGTTGCTTTTCAGGTTGCCCGTTGTGAGAAGTGCGGAGGAGCTTATCGATTTTCGGTGTAAGGCTATGGATGACCGATGGTTCATTCTGGCTGGAGGGCAGGCCATACTGTCGGAAAGTGTACTGGACACTCTCTGCTGTTTGTCCATCATGGCCAGTAAGGTCGCACTGGAAACTAAGTTGCAAATCGCAGGTGCAGAGAATGAAACCCTGGTGAATGAGCTCTTCTCGCAAGACGGCCTCCAGGGTAAAGATCCGGTTGTTGTACGGGTGTAAATCATACAGCGGTCGCCCGCTGAGAATGATTGCATGGTGGCCCCGGGTGATCGCATGCAGGAGAGGTCCAAGGGGCATGTTCATCGGTTGCTCCGGATCTTTCCTCTTGCCCTGCGTCGGGATCTCTTATTTTTCTGTGCGATATACTCTTTTGATTCCTGGAGAACAGGAACGCTGCCCTTCGATTTTCTGTTGTCAGGACGATGGAGATTGACTCCCTGCCTGTTCAGTTCCTCATTGAACTGGTTGAGAATTTCCGTGCAGGAGTTGTCATGCACGCCAAGGACTTCGCTCTCAATTCTCGGCTGTTCGGTTTTTCCTGTGATGACATTATGAATCATGGTCTGGCCTGAAGCGTTCTCTGCAGCGATCACCACCCTCCCTTTGTTTTGCTGGATGATATGGACGGATGGGAAGCCAACAGCTTTACTTGCCTGCTCAATGGATTCCACCATTCTCTCTCTAACCAGCGACGTGTGAGACTCTGCCATGGTGGAGACTAAGGTTTCTCTGCTGTTAATCAAGTCATCCAACGTTCCTGACCGGAGAACTTGATGGATTTGATTGTTGACTTGTGAAAGGTCCCTTTCCTGGACACAGAAAGAAGAAAGATGATCCAAAATAGTTGCTTTGGATAAGGTTAAATCGTCTTCTTTTCTGATTTCTCCGAACGCGCTTTTTAGAAGTTCGTTCGTGGGTTTAAGTTGGGTGGATGCTGCGCAGTTCTTAAAAAAACATGAATTGAAGGCATCGATTTTTTTCCGCTGCCTATTCAGTGCCTTCATTGCCTTGAGGGTTCCTGTACCGATGCAGTACACAGCTTTCCCGGCAATATCAGCGCAACCGGAAATCACATCGATAGAGATGACTTTGTTATGACTTAATTCGCTCATGGTCTCTCCTTTCTACAGCTCGTAATCGTCCCGAGAATTGGGGACGGGTTGCATATCATCCGTGGAAGGCAAAGGGGTTTCATTGATAGGTGTATTTGCTTCTTGCGTGGGAGGCCAGGTATCGTTGAATTGCTTAAACGGACTGGGAGGAGGTGATCCTGCAGGGTGTGTCAACTCATGCGGGGCTTGAATTTCTTTAGGTGCTGGAAGGGGGTTGGTTGTGGGATTCACTGACGGTGAAGGCTGGGAGGTAGATAGTACATCCAGCTCTGCGCGAACAATCGAGTCGAATTCAAGGTCGTAGGGTTCATACGCTTTGTCGTATTCCGTTTTAACGGTCAAGAAACTGGAGTGGTGATGAGATAACAGGTGGGTTAACCGGTAGAGTAAGTCTTTGGCTCTTTGCTGTTTTCGACGCTGCCAAAAGGATTGGATGGTGTTGAAGAGCAGGGTCAAGTGGGAAGAGGCAAAGAGGATGAGGAAATGGGTTACGATCGTGAATAAAACTAAGAAAATCAGCAGGTACTGATTGATGGCATGCATTGAGGTATGCTCTGCCTCCATCGCAGCGAACAGGGTCAGCCCTGCAACCATATGGGAGCTCAAGGGAAGAATC
The DNA here is from genome assembly GCA_035593605.1 of Thermoanaerobaculia bacterium. Lineage (NCBI taxonomy): Bacteria > Pseudomonadati > Acidobacteriota > Thermoanaerobaculia > Thermoanaerobaculia bacterium. The sequence goes on from DAOSWS010000014.1 coordinate 88,134, forward strand.
GAGAAAAGCTTCCATCCGATTCTCCTGGGAAGAGCCATGCGAGAAAAACTGAATGGCCGTGGCTCGATATCGTCGAGGGGGTCAAGCTCTGTACCTTCCGAGATATTCTCATGAGAAATATCAGCATCAGAAACGGTTTTGTTGATTTTAAATCCGATAATCAGCTCGTTGATAAGAGGTATGAAAGGAATGATTATGGTGGCGTACAGAGCTAACTTTGGATTGCCGGATAGGCCCACGATCCAGGAGATGATCCCAGAGAAGAGAAACAGGTCCTGGGCATACGCGATAGGGATTACGCACAGAAAAAGGATACTGAGCATCACAAGAGTAAGAGGCGGGGTAGGAAGCGACGTTTCCGGATGATGCTGATTGTTTATTTTAATCTTGAGTGCCTGGAGCTTATAGGCTATGCTTTTTATGCGGTCATGGTGGAACCGTAACTTTCTACGGTACTTCCACTTGGTTTTCTGGCTCATGGTTTTCTCCTTTCCATTTTTGAGTAATCGCGGTGATGGCAGAATCGATTGATTCAAAGACAAGGATTCGGTCCCGGTATGGCTCAAGAATTCCAAGGGAGCCGTTGGCGCTTACGACGTAAATAATTACATTCCCTGGAAATTTCATTGTGTAAGTTTTCTTCGAATTATCCTGGAAATCAGAGATAAGAAGGAGGAAAATTTTTGCTTGAGGCTGTTCAGCAAAATAAATTTCTGCTCGTCGGAGGGTATCGGTGACATAGCTGTGCTTGGCTTGGATTTTTAGAAGGCCGTTCACTTCTTCTTTGAATTTTTGAATCCGAGGTTTCATTTGAGTTCCGTAGTTGGCGTATTCCTTGTTGTATTCGTCGAGCTGGTGTTTTCGTTGGGAAGTTTCTTCTAACCGTGCGAATACATTTCCAGTGATGGCTTGGTTCGGAACATTACTCACAGGCGGGGAACATACCAGGCGGAGAAATGTGGGCGGGACTTGTTCGGTGATGATGCCAAACCCGAGTTCTCCACCATTCGCAAGCATCATGTCAATCAAAGGCTGGATTTGGGTGAGTTGTACTCGGCTTATACCCTGTCCCTTGATGCTGCCAGAAACATCCTGCACCAGAAGCACCCTCACCTTATTCTTATGGCCCTGAAGTGATGAGGTTGGCTCAGAAGGTGGTATGTCTGGAGGATGACAAGAAATCGAAATGAATAAAAGAAGTAAGATGAGAATTGCTCGTTTCATAAGTGACTCCTTTATTGAGGTTTGTAAGTGAACCGACCAGCGTTGGGAATAACCGGATGCAATGGGTGTACAGAGCTCCTGAAATTGAATTTTTTTGGATTGGCATCTAGGGCTGCCGGGGAAAATGCTCGGCGATCCTGGGCGCGCAACGGAGGTTGCGCAGCGTTACCGTAAATTGCGACCAAGAGAATGAGCCAGATGAGCAACATTGTCTTCAAGATAGATACTGGTTGGAATGATTTGCACCAAATTCCCTGAATGATGTTCTTGGCTCCACTACGAAATTTCCTCGATAGAATAAGCATGTACGCTCCAAAATGATTATTTTCATTTTCAGCGTAACCTATGGAAACGTTCAGTAAAATAGAATTTTATTCTGAATAAAAAGGAAGATTGAGGAACTCAGATTCATCGGAACCTAAATGTCGCTTTTACGTCTTTGAATTCATTGAATGCACCATCCTGAATGAGAGATTCAACTAATTCAACAAGAGGCTTCTGGTATGTTTTACCTTTATCTAAGTGCAGAATCGTGGTAACAGTAATATCATAAATATTCTGACTCGGAATGTACTCCCATGGTCCCCATGGTTGAAAAGAAGGGAGATAATTTTCAGGTGCCAACCCCCAATACGTCCATGGCTCATTCTCTGGATTTTGAAGAATAGAATTTCCTATGTGAGCTGAAAGTCCACTCGCTAAATAGGGGGCGAGTTTATACTTAACAATTCCATAATAGAGATAAATTGGTTCCCGATTTGCTGGGCTTAACTTATTAAATAAATCCTCATCTATCATAGGCTTTATCTGAATTATAAAATCGATACTTTTCGGAGAATCTTGTACTTGGTATAAACAGTCAGCCTCGCCAAAGCGCCCATTATCTTCATTAGGAAGGACGCCAATAGTAAGTGAGTTGATTTGCACAGAACCATGTCTTTTGTGCCCCCTGATTTGGCATTCCTTCAGGGTGCGTTCCTTGTATTGCCTGGGAACTGTAAATTCATTTGTGACCGACTTGGCCCTCTTGATTTTTGTTTCATATATCGCTACCATGCCACTTAGGAGTTGTGACATGATTTACATGTGTTTCGGGTGTTTTTATAAATGGATGTAATGGAGCTTGATGATTTTTGGACGTATATTCTCAGATACTGGTTCGTCGCAATTTCTCCAGAGGTTAGGGCTGATATTAGCAAAGAATTAGGAAAACCATGCAAAAATAAGCCGTATGCAGCTACCGTGCATCTGCTGAACTATAAGTCTGATGCAGATATTCACATAGATGAATACCCGGGGGCGGGCAAACATGCAGGATATCTTTGCGATCATAGAGCCGTATGGTTCAATACACGCAATATGTTTGACGTATTCCCTCTCTTAAGCCCGCACAGCAGAGATATTCTGCGCGTCTTTTTTCATACTTCCAGACCATTTTACAAAATGACTGTTTCGTTTCCAGTCATTAAGAAATTTACAAGTTGGGTAAAGGGAAAACACGAATGGGATGTTTTAAGTGCAATTAGCGCATTTCTAAAAGCATACCGAAGTACGAAAAATTATGATCATAAAATTGACAGCAAGATACGAGACCTTAAATTGCACAATGGTGCTCCCTTCCAATACATGGGCTGTGTGATTATCGGCTACACACCGGGGGAGGGAGTTAGATGGATAGGAATACGACCGCTGGAAAAAATACAAAAATTACGAGATGGAGACACTACAAGCAGAAGAGAATTATTGCTGCAGGATAATTATTGTACATGTGAGCATGATTCTTTCGGACCCAATATCTCGAAAGTGAAGCAACCGACAACAACCGTAATTTTAGACCCTGATATAGGCATGAATGTATCTGACGAATATATAATCGAGCAGTTTCCTGAAACCCAATTGAATACATGGTGGAATCTTCTGAGCAATAAAGATAAAGCCCAGTTTAAGGCTATGTACCATAAGAAATCAATTCAAGACTTCTATCAGGAATTTATTTATTCAGCCTGTCGGGCAACAGGAATGGTGAAAATCGCTCCCACTCCTGGACCAAGCGCAGAAAAATGGCTTACAGATGAGAGTATTAAAGCAGCAGGGTACTTTGGAAGAATTGAATCATATGCTGGTCGCTTAGCATTCACTATTGTACCTGACTCTAACAGTGAAATTGAGGCAATCGATAACGTCAGCAAGTCCCTAACGGTTTTTATTGAGAAAGGGCAAATATTCAATCCTGAATGGCTAATTATTTGTTCGAATCTTGAATACAAAACAATGAATAGTTTATTAGTCGATGGTAGACAACATCTCCTTCCATTTTCCCAAAAGGGTATTCTCATATTGTGCAAGGACTCTATAGATATTCTGCTTTCCATCCAGTAAGTTGATATTTCTTCATTTTCGATCTCTATAAGTGCTCTCAACTCCCATTTTCGTTTGATGGTTCGAATATCCGTTTCAGAGCATCATCGCCTGTAACCAGGATTAATATTAGAGAGAATGCGAGAAGAACTTAACCACTTAATGCGGTATTCACTCATTTCGTTTACAATGGGGCTATGAAACATCAAAAAAGGTTAAGGCCAGAACCATCTCAACAAGAATGGAATAAGCTTTTTTCTGCAGCAAAACTCTTCTATGAACAGCGTCCTTGGGAAAGAATGAATGATGTTGACATGTTCGCAGTGTGTTGCCCTGAATCTGGCGAGATAGGATATTGCAGTGTATTGGGTAAAGCTGTTGGTGAAATCGGGTTTCATGTCTATCCAGGTGAAGATGGATTGCGCAGTTGTATAAAATTATTAGAAGCTCCTGAAGATTTTGACGGGTTTCAAATGTATCTTTCAATGAACACTATTTCTTTGTTTTATGATGATTTGGAAGAATGCCCATCTTCTTATCGAAAATTTATGAAAAGCATCCCTGTAAAGTTCGAGAACCATATCGTGCCCTTTTTTGTTAGGTATTTTCCAAAATATGCATCTTGGTCCTTATCTTCAGAAGAAGCACGGTTTATGACTGTCTGTTTAGAGCAAGCATTAGAAGTTGACAAGCTGGTGCAGGAAGCTGGAAGCAAAATATTGTTGGAGAAGGAAGATGCGTTTCTTATTCGATATTCAATTGAAGATAACAAAACCCAAATTTGGAAAACTGGATACGTGATTGGCCCTGAGCCAAAACCTGTTTTACCTCAATGGATTCTCCCAAGTGATGAAAGGATCAAGGAGGTCAAAAAGAGAGTTAAGTTAAACAGAAATGCCGCATGGGAATTGGATGTGATCTATTTGGATTATGTTGAAGCTCCGGCTAATGAAAGACCATACTTTCCAGTAGTAGTGTTGCTAGTAGATGCAAAGGGCAAGATAATTGAAGCTTGTTTGGTTCATCCTGATGATGTAAAGATTCTTTTCCTTGAGATTCTTCTTTCGGCGATGGAAAAAGAAAAAATTAGACCTGGGAAAATCCTCATTCGCAATGATGAACTTATGCTTGCCTTGGTGCAAGTATACAAAGGGCTTGGGATTAAGCTTGGTATCGAGGATGAGTTGAATCAAGTACCCCGTGCGATGCGAATGCTTAAGGAAAGGATAGCTGAACGAGAGGAAGATGGAGACTTGATTTTGCATTAGATCTTATACTTGACAGCCATTAATTTCTGTGGCAGATTATATTTACTGGCAGATTTGTGAATTTATGTAAGTACAACTTACATGGCCGAAGGCTTTGAAACATTTAAAAATATTCTGCCTTTGTTATTTAATATATCTATTGGGCCATTAAGCTATATGCAAAAATATTTTTATTGTTCCTCTTGACAAGAAACATATTTATATGTATTCTCAAACAAAGTAGCCCAAATTAGGGGGTAGATATGAATAAATTCTTTATTGCTTGCTTGTATATGATTTTTTCATTCACTGTATTTTCCTTTGCTGGAAATTATGTAAAAATAGATATTTCTGCTAGTGTAGTAGATAAAACAACAGTGCAGGTAAATTATGATGTGACAATAAATGGTAATTTAAACTCTGATAATGTAAATCTGAGACTGAAAAGTGTTGATATAGAAGGCAACACCTATGAAGTAGATCTTCCTACTCTGACTGATAGTGTGATGGTACCTATAACATATATAGGACCCAGAGTGATTAATATTATTGCTAATGAGGTGAAAGATGATACTTCCTTAGGGAGCAGTGGGGATGTTTATGTGAAAAGCGATAGTGAGGGATTGATAATATTATCATATGAAGAATTTAGATCTTACACTAAAGTATTTGTAGAAAATGAGTATAAAACGAGTGTAAATGCAAGAGCATTACAATATTTAGATAATGCTGATAAGTATAATGAAATAATCACTGTTTCGGATTGGGAAGGTGATGAATTAAAAATTCCTATTATAGATTCTCGTGGGAACAAGATGATGTTTACGCATGGGTCTAGATTCAATAAAGCGTTATTGGAAATTGCAAAGAGCAATCCTAAGTATGCCGATAACGTGCAATATTATTCTGTCCCTGCAGATATATCAAATATATATTATACGATTTTGGAGTCAGATGAAGAAGATGATATTGGTTATAGTTTACGAGATCTTCCAGTATTTAAGGTCAATTATTTGGCTCTTGTTCATTTCTCTGCGCAAACAGTTCCATTGCCTTATATAACGGGATATGGTAACTGCGCCAACATGCAGATGGAAATAAAGTCGGAATGTTGGGTCGCTGGAAATATGCTTGGTACATGTTCTCAATATACGACAGTTAATGAAAATGGAGTTTCACCAAATTTCGAGATGTGGTATGCAAAGGAAGGTGTTCATGCTTTTACTCCTTTTCGCACAGTCATAGCCTTTGCAAACAACTCATTGCTAAATATAAAAATGGGCCAATGTACAGACCAGCATCTGCAAATAGGCTGCCCAAATGCTTACCCAGTTTTTCAGGATAATCCTGGTGATAATGAAGCCGCTCTTATAGAAGGGGGATGTCCTTGGGGATTCTTCAAAGGGGAAATATGGAATCACTACGACGGTCCTCTAGATCCACCAGGACCTACTCGTGAGTGGACTGTACAAGCTAATTATTGGTATGATAATTTCGACACATATGCAAATCCTTCGTTCTGCACAGTCTTTCCGACTTTAGTAAATACTCGCAGCCATTGGTATAATCAGGAGTATTTTACCTATAATGAATACAGGGCCTGTAATTTTTCACAAGGCCTATTATTTTGGCCGGATTGTGGAACTGACACAAAAAAAATCACCTTCCACTCTGCTAATAATTCACAATATTCTATAAGCTTTAAACCTTGGATGATAGCACATGAGGCTGGCCATTTTTTTCATTATAATTTGCAAAACTATTGGCAATCGCCTGATTTGCTTCACACCGAAGAGGATTTGTGCGTTGATACATTTAGCTTATGGATGGATTATAGCGAAGGATTTGCAGAGTATTTTGCAACAGAAACCGTTGGTTATACTGATCCGATTCTCGAAGAATTCCACATGGATGGTAATGAATTTTACTCGGATTGTACGCCTTCTTATAACCAAACGGAGGGAATCATTGCAACATTTCTTGCAGATTTGTTTGATAATGTGAATCATCCTTCTTATGATTTAGGTGTTGATACCTTTGGTATAGTTCATCCTCCATCTGCTATTTATGACTGGGCTAACATGTCGTGTCAAAATATTTCTTGTTTTATAAATATCGGGAAGCAGACTGGAAAACCTTTTGATGAGCATGAAAATGAAATCTGTGCAATTCAATGTATTCATGGATTGGACGATGCTGCAGGGCTAAGTCCAGCTTGTTCATGCAATGTCAACTGCGAATGTACATCGCAATAAAGTTGAAAATATTAATACTCACGATGTTTTTATCCATTCCTTCCTATGGAATGTTAACGGATACTGTTGCACGTGGCGGTTATTTGTATGTTGTTTATACAGATCACCTAGACACATACGATTTAACAGATACCTACCGTAAATTAATAGGAAGCATACAATATGAAGAGAGTATACTCCCTATTAATGCAGATATAGATAATAATAGAATATTTGTATACTATTATTATGATGAGGATAATAATGGTATACGAATATATGACATGCAATATCCGCATACCCCTAGTCTAATAAAGGAAATAAGTATTCCCAATAGCTTAATACAGGGTGGATATTTATCGAGTTGGGAGAATGTGATTGGACAACGAGGTCAATTTCTTGCATTTGGGAATTATTTATTATTTGTTTCTTCTACATCATTAGATACAGATAGTGATTCTTATGCCTATAAGCCGTACCGTTATAATATATCGACAGACGAATTATATCAATACACTTTTAATCATACGCTCTCAGTAACTACTGATTGTGATCCTATGGCAGAAGATGACATTTTATATTACGATACATTTTTTGTCACTGATGGCGATTATTTTACGATCTCACGTGAAAGTTCAATATTTACCACGAATAGAACTGAGATGTTATACAATAATCCATGCTTTATGTACCAGGGATACTCTCATGTTAAATATGGTTTCGCTACTGGACCTTACGCAACGATAGAACATAAAATTCTTGCACATTGGACTGGGATTGAGGAACCGGGAAATTTTCTCGGAAGTGGAGTAGTTATTGTAGACACATGGCATTATCCAGGATTATGGTCTTTCTTTTTTAGTGACTTTTTATGTACTTACGCGGATAAACACTCTGGAAATATAGGCGAGATAAACAACAGTAATAGTCAGTATGATGTCCAGGGTATTATCGTTCATAACGGAGAAATTTACCTGTCATCCTACTACACACGCTCCATTGCACACACATACTATTATCAGGATTGGGGAACTAGCATGAGCTGTCAGGACTACTGGAATTTCTATGATCTCCCAGAGACGGGCAGACCCTATGGGATTGCTGCAGCCAATGCGACACTCTATGTGGCGGGTAAGGATAAGCTGTATGAATTTCCTTTGGCGAAACCGGATGAAGAGTTACCTGTCGGGGATGTTTACTCTGCTAATAAAGACGACACGACCTTCACTGTAAGTGGCTGGGCTGGAGATTCCGAGGGGATTAAACAGATAACCGTACGCTTGGATAACGTTTATCAGTTTGTCGTAGACCGGATTTCGAATTGCAGGTTTGAACCGCCATGCCAAGGTCACTGCCTTCCTATTGATCGATGTACAGACTGGATTCTGCAAATTCCATTACAGAATATCCTACCGGGTTCTTACACCATGAAAGTGATTGCCGAGGATATGGATGGAGATTTTTCTGTGATTCATGAGCAGGTGATTGATATTCACGGTGGTCAGCTATTAAATATGAATGAGGGTGTGGGTATAAAACCTGGCTATGGGCTAAAGAAGTGACATATTGTAAAGAATGATTTGATTATTCTTACTTATTAGCCTTTTCGAGAGGAGAGAAGTCCAGAACCATAAACAATATGATCGCCCAAGCCTATGTCATAGCAGATAAATTGGATTTTAACTTATATACATAAAACAGCGAGGAGCCATTATGTATGTGTACCTTCCGTGATGTAATCGACACAACTTTAGAAGCTATTTTTCCATGGAGATGGAATAAATACGCTTCCATGGAAACCGCATCTTGGAAATGTAATCTTGGGTACCGTACTGCACTTGAGCTCATTGGGAGCAAAGTTAATAACAATGGGCAAAGCGAATTAAAACGGGGAATAAAAAAGATAGTTGACAAGTGTAATAACATGCCCAATAAATCGTTTTCAAATATATCCATAACAGAAGTGAAGCGCATAATAGAGTCTGAAAATAGGGGAAAGAGAATCTACATAAGAATGCCTTTTAGGGCACCCATTATTTTGGCCTGTATATTAAGCGAAGTAGACCCCTTGATCCATGAAAGATTTTCAGTAGAAAAAGAATTATTATTACGTTATGACTCCATGAGTGAGGATACTCTTAGGAAAGTAGAAGTACTTATATGGAAGTATCTTTATTATTTTCATTATATTTCCAATAAATTTGATGACCCAAGATTCAGAGTCCTCATGAATGAATTGGAGGATTTGGAATGATTCCCCTAGAAGAAAATCACCTAGATGCTTATAAGATTACGTGGCTAAGCTATATAATATCAGATAATTTAAGAAAACATGAAGAGCACAAAATAAATAGAGATAAATCAGAGCCTCTAAACAAGTCTTCATCAGCTATATTTTCTGCTGGCATAGCGATAATAATAGCATTATACAGGGATTTGGGTATATTAGCACTATCCTGGACTCTGCTAATATATGTTGTATGTTTCTTCGCCATGTATAAAATAACTCCAATAATTATTTCTATTTTATCCGAGAGAATAAAGAAATATTTCCCACTAACATATCGCAGGAAAAAGGATCTCGCAGAAGCCATACAAGTAAAGGATGATATGACAATACATACAACAAACAGATTGTATCTTGCCAAGAGCCTATTATTGAATATTAATAAATGTAATATAGTAAAGTATGATCTTATAAAATTTTACGATGTTATTGACATTATGGAAGAAGTTTTAGATATAATACGCAATTATATAAATAACTATATATCGTATGGAGATGAACATGGTTTCAGGAAGGGAAGAATTATCGCAGTAATTAATGTGTGTAAGGATATTATTAACGATATTAACGATATTAACGATATAGTCAATAAGAACAATAATTATTCAAAAGGTGATGTTGAGAATTTAAAGAAATTATTGTTAAGCATTGAAGTGGAAATCGATCATATTCCTAGACCAGTAAAATTCATGAAATAAATGAATTGGGTGAGTTTAAAGAAATTTTTCAGTGGCGAGGTAATGGTTTCTCACCTCCTTAATATATTTCGGGTTTCGCAAACGTGCACATAAGTTTTTCCCTGCTTCGCTGGTCCGGTTTACACCTCAAAAACATATTGGCAAGTTTGCTCGCTTCCCGGGACTATTAACCAGGAGGTGAAACAAACAATGAAATCAAAAGAAAAACTAATATTGAGTTACCTTCGCAGAAATGCAAGGGAAACTTTGACATCGTTAAGCAAATTGACTGGTTTTCCAGTCAGCACATTGCATGACAAAGTGAAAAAGTACAAAAGCAATACAATTTGCAGGTACACAGTATTGTTCAACGAGAAAATACTGGGCTATGAGATTAAGGTGCATGTACTCATTAAATCCCTATCGCCCCGAAGAGAAGAACTGATTGATTACTTGAAGTGCCATCCCAATGTCAACCGGCTTGCCAGGATAAATAACGGTTTCAACTTATTCATGGAACTGATATTTGCTTCTATTCAGGAAGTCGAGGATTTTCTGGAAGAGATGTCTGGCAGGTTTCACATTTCAGAGAAAAAAGTCTACTGGCTAGTGGACGAAATCCTGAGAGAAAACTTTTTCAGCGACCCTGAAATTGCAAAGGCATGCATACTTCAGCAGGAAATGAGAGAGGCGATGTGAGATGATTAAGAAAACCTCTCAATCGCTTATCAATAGGACGCAACATTACTGTAAGCATTGCTGCAAGAGACTGCCAGATTATCACGATGTTGAGCTTTGCTTGAAATGTGAAGAGTTGATTCTGGATGTGATTCTGGAATCAGTTGATGAATAATTCTTGTTTTTTTCTTTTTTTAATGGGCGAGCGTAAATTCATGGCATGAATTCACACCACGCCTTAATATTCAAAGAGTGCCAGCTATATTGCAGAACGTATAAGAGCAAGCCAACAGTACCCATTGTCTTTTCCAGCGGTACTTTAATGTTGTATGATGTCTTGATGATGAAGGGATTTACTCTTGAAACCGAAACTCTTCAATCAGCTTTAGAGGGTAATACCAAGGCTCAACTGGATTTGTATTCGAGAATCCGTTCTTTTTCTATTCATATATGCATGAAACATTATCGTTTGACCTTGCACGACTCGGAGGAGGTCTGCCAGAAAGTCGCCTCTTCTTTCTTCCGAAACCTCGGATACATCGAGCGTCCAGATTCCTGGCTCTACGCCGCTATCAAACGACAATCCCTGAAGATCAAGGCTGAAAAAGCAGCTTCAGCAAAGGAAGAGACCAACCAGGAGGTAGCTGAGTCAAGGGAAGAGGAGTCCGGGCAAGAATTGCGCATCCTCCTCTGGGACATGGTCCTTCAGCTCGGGAAACGATGCCTGGACCTTATCATTAGTGTCTTCATCCTTGGATGCACGGAAAAAGAAACCTCGGCTGTCATGGGTGTCCCGACAGGGTCCGTATTCTCTTTAAAGAGGGATTGCCTGGCACAGTTGTTTGATTTGTATACTGGAGGAAAGCATGAAGCAAGGATGCTACACCATCGACGAACTCATGGACCTGACCGGAAACGAGAAACACCTGAAGGATTGCGAGACATGTAACGAACTCTATCAGGACTGGTGTGGCTTCAAGGAAACCATGAGGGCAGAAGGCGCCATGGCAGGCGATTTCCTCAGACTATTCCGACAGCGACGAGAAGCCGCCGCCCTGGTGAAGGAAATCCAACAGAACAAGAACGAAAACAATGCACTTGCCGATGCCTTACTGGAGCGAAGCTTGTTCCCTGAGATGGTGATCGAGCTCTGCAAGCAAGCCCACCATGCCATCTACGTCAATCCCAATGAGGCGGCAGAATGGCTGCACATGGCCAACACAGTCCTGGAAAAAATCAAAAGAGAAACATATTCAACGGAAGAATTATCCTGGGCCGAAGCCCGTTACTATGTGAATCTCGCGGGCCTGAATATCGTACGAGGGTATCCTGCACAGGCAGAGGCCGCCTATCG
>DAOSWS010000015.1:0-93030 GCA_035593605.1 Thermoanaerobaculia bacterium
GGGGGAAACACTGCAGCCGGACGACGAGCCTATGACACCTCGATACGCCGGGCCCTGGCGGATGGAGGGGAAATGAATTCACCGGGCGAGTTTTACGGTGGGTTTGTCCTGGGCAGTCAGGCCTTTGCCAGGGAGATTCTGAGCCGGATCAAGAAGGAAAACCGTCAAGACAGGAAGAGACGATCGCCCTGGAACGTCAGATCTCGGAATCGGATTTCTGGGTACGGATTGAAGAGGATACAGGAAAAACAAAAAGAGAACTGCTGAAGGACAGGGGAGATTTGCGAGCGGTGCTCATGGAGCTTCTTTGTCGGCAGGTGGGTCTGAGGGGGGTGGAGGTGGCCCGGCTCTGGAAATTGAATGACAGTGTCGTAAGCAAGTACAGAAAAGAATTACGGCGAAGGCTGGAGAAAGACAGGAAACTCCAAGCCTTTTGGATGTCTCTTTCAAGATAGTAAACGTTCATGTTCTGACCCTAACTGCCCTCAATCTTTGAACGAAAGATCCTTCATCCGGTCCAGGGCGGTGTAATCCGTCAGGTCGAGATGGAGCGGCGTGATGCTGATGTGCCGGTGGGTGAGGGCGTGAAAATCGGTACCCTCTTCAATCTCGGTGGGCCGGGGAATCCCGCCGATCCAGTAGTACTTCTTCCCCCGCGGGTCCACCTTTTCCATGACGCCTTCGCTGTATTGCCGCTTACCCAGCCGGGTAAACCGGACCCCGATCGGATCTTCGAAGGGAAGGTTGATATTGAGGAGCAGCCCATTTTTCAGCAGATCACGCTGCATCAGAGATTCGATGAATTCCCGAATGAAGGCGGCACTTCGTTCGTAGGGCATGGGAGAGCCGACTTCCTGGGAAACGGCCAGGGAAGGGATGCCCAGGATCGTACCCTCAAAGGCCGCGGATACCGTACCCGAGTAGGTCACATCATCCCCGATATTCAGACCGAAGTTGATGCCGGATACGATCAGGTCGGGCTTCCGGTCTTTCAGAATATGCAGGACACCAACGTTGACGCAATCGGTGGGTGTTCCGTTTACCGCGTACCTGTGTTGATCGACTTCCTGGATTCGAAGGGGGCTGTCGAGGGTGAGGGCGTGGGATGCCGCGCTTCTTTCACGATCCGGAGCGACAATCCAGATATCCCCGAGGGGAGCCAGTGCCTCGGCCAGATGACGGATGCCTTCCGCAAAGACTCCGTCGTCATTGGTGACGAGAATGATCATGAAGTCTGAACGACGTAGAATTTCAGAACCGTATCCCCTACGCGGATAATGTCTCCCGGAGTCAGCTTTGTAAGCGTGACAGCCCGCTCATTCACAAAGGTCCCGTTGGAGGAAGCCAGGTCCTTCAGGTAGTAGATATTCGGGCCGAGGATCTCGAGAACGGCATGTTTCCGGGAGATCTTCGAGTCGGGAATCTTGATTTCACCTTCCAGACGGCCGATCACTGTGATTCCGAAGGGAAGAGGATAGACCTTGCCTTTCTGCTCACCCTGGAGAACCATGAGCCGGATATCCAGATCTTTCCGGGTATATCCCTGGTGATCATCACCCGCTACGACACTCCCCGTCTGGGTACTGTCATCATCCATATCATCATTATAGCATGTGGCCGGGTAGCTAACACTCTCCAGAATCAGCCCTTTGGCCGGTGCCGTCGGACCTCCGCCCGCGGGAGGAGCTTCGTGAATAAGGGACTCGAACCAGGTCAATTCTCTCTTTCCCCGGGCGACTTCCACCATGCTTCCCACAAGCCTTCGAACCATGTGACGCATGAACCCGCGCCCTTCAACGTGAAGGATTACGCCATCACCCTCTCGATTAATGGAGGTGGAGACGATTTCACGAACGGTCGTCGCATAGAGTTTCGGATGTGTGGTAAAAGCCCCAAAATCGTGGTTTCCCGGCAATCGTTCCGCGCACTGGCGTAATTTGTCAGTCGAGATTTTCTGGGTGAAGTGATGCCATGTCGGATATAGAAAGGGAGGCACGATCTTTCCCACCCAGAGCTGGTATCGGTAGATCTTCGACAGGGCATCCTTCCTGGCATGGGCGTGGGGATGGACCTGGCGAACCTGGCGGATCCGAATGTCCCAGGGCAGAATGGCGTTCAGAGCCCGTTGAAGTTTGTCGATATCCAGATGGTCGGGAGGGGTGATGTGGGCAATCTGACCCTCGGCATGAACGCCCGTATCGGTTCGACCGGAGGCCGTAACCGAAATTGGCAGGCCGTAAATTTTCTTCAGGGCATCCTGAATGGTTTGCTGGATGGTGACTTCTCCCTGTCTCTGTGTCTGCCATCCACGATACTTCGTGCCCAGGTAGCTGATCGTAAGGAACAGCCTGAACTTACTCAACGGTTACGCTTTTGGCCAGGTTCCGGGGTTGGTCGACATCGCATCCGCGCCGCACCGCCGTATGGTAAGCAAAGAGTTGAAGCGGGACGACATTGATCATGGGCTGGAGAAGGGGGTCAAGCGTGGGCACATGGACCGTGTGATCGCACAGGGAGCTTAACCGGTCATCCTCCCGTGCGGAAATGCCGATGACGATTCCATCCCGGGCCTTTACCTCTTCAATATTCGCCATGATCTTGCTGTGATGAGGTCCCGGGGTGGCCAGGACTACCACGGGCATGGTGTCATCGATCAGGGCGATGGGGCCATGTTTCATCTCTCCCGCCGGGTAACCTTCAGCATGGATATATGAAATTTCCTTGAGCTTCAGGGCGCCCTCCAGGGCGATAGGATAGTTCACCCCTCGTCCAAGATAGAGGAAGTCCCCGGTCCGGTGGAAGGTCCGCGCCAGATCCTGGCAGATGGCGTCCACCTCGATGACCTGTTCCATGATCTGTGGGAGGAGAGGCAGGTCCTCCATGAAGGAGCGGACCTCCAGCCCCCTGCTCTGCCTGAACTTCAGGGCAAGCAGGTAGATTGAAAGCAACTGGGTTGTAAAGGCCTTGGTGGAGGCTACGCCGATCTCCGGACCGGCATGGGTATAGAGGACCGATTCGGACATCCGGGCAATCTGGGATCCCATGACGTTACAGATGGAAACGAGGCGGGCACCCCGCTCCTTCGCCAGCTGCATGGCCGCGACCGTGTCGGTTGTCTCTCCCGATTGAGATATGCCAAGGATCAGGGTTTCCGGCGTGACGATCGGGTCCCGGTACCGATACTCGGAACTGTAGTCGACATCGACATGGATTCCGGCCAGCTGCTCAAAGTAAAATTTTCCAACGAGCCCGGCGTGCCAGGAGGTGCCGCACGCGAGGATCTGAACCCGTCGAATCTCCTCGAACCCATCAAAATCAGGCAGAGAAATATCTCCATGGTCCGGCGTCAGGTAGGCCTGGAGGGTATCCCGCACGGCAATCGGCTGTTCGTTGATTTCCTTTAGCATAAAGTGACGGAAGCCTGATTTTTCGATTTGAATCGGGTCCCAGGCAAGCCGCTTGACTTCCCGCTCGATCTTGTTCCCCGCGGCATCCCAGAGTTCAATTCCTTCGGGAGAAATGCGGGCGATATCGCCGTCTTCGAGGATGATGACGTCCCGCGTGTAGTTCAAAAGGGCCGTGTAATCCGATGCCAGGAAGGATTCACCTTCTCCCAGACCGAGGATCAGGGGTGCACCCTTTCGCGTGGCATAGATGGTCTCAGGTTCTCCTGTGAAGAGAACGGCCAGGGCATAGTATCCCTGGAGACGCGTGAGGGCGCTGCGGAGGGCCTGAAGGGGAGGGGAATCATGGTTGCCGTCCTCGATGAGATGCGCAATGACTTCCGTGTCGGTGTCCGAGGTGAAGGTGTGATCTCCCTCCAGAAGGGCATCCCGAAGTTCCCGGTAGTTCTCGATAATCCCGTTATGAATGACGGCAATGGAGTTGGTGCAGTCACGGTGGGGGTGTGCGTTGTCCTCCGTCGGTTTGCCATGGGTGGCCCATCGTGTGTGGCCGATTCCGGTCAAGGCGATCGAAGAAACATGTGAAAGTTCTTCTTCCAGGACGACAATTTTTCCCGGTTTCCGGTAGATCTTCAGTGTGCCTGAATCAATGAGGGCAATTCCGGAAGAGTCATAGCCGCGGTATTCCAGGCGGTGAAGACCTTCCAGAATGATGGGGACGGCGTTGCGCGGGCCGGTGTATCCAACGATTCCGCACATCAGCTCTTCTCCTTCCGCTTCAGAACCCAGCCGGGGATGTTGCGCTGTTTCGACCGGGCCACAGCGAGGGCTCCGGGGGGGACGTCCTGGGTGATCGTCGATCCCGCACCGACGTAGGCGTCCTTCCCGACCGTAACGGGGGCAACGAGCTGGGTGTCGGAACCGATAAAGACACCTTCCTCAATGATGGTCTGGTGCTTTCTCGTTCCATCATAGTTGCACGTAATCGTTCCGCAGCCGATATTGACATTCTGTCCGACGGTGCAGTCTCCCAGGTAGGTGAGATGCCCGGCCTTGACGCCGTCGGCCAGGTTTGCCTTCTTTCCTTCCACGAAATTCCCGAACCGGACACGGTCTCCAAGGATGCATCCCGGACGCATATGGGCAAAGGGGCCGATGGAGCAGGCCTGTCCCATCGTGGATTCCGTCAGGACGGAGGAAGGCAAAACGGCCGTTTCGTCTCCGATCGCGCAGTCGGTAATGACGGAATGCGCATGAATGACGCACGCTGATCCCAGGTGGGATCGGGCCAGAACAACGCCAGGATGAATGATCGTATCCCTTCCGACGGTGGTTTGATGGTCGATATAGGTATGCTCCGGATCCAGGATCGTGACACCGGAATCCATGAGGCGCTCGTGGACCCGCTCGTAATAATAGCGATGGACCCGGGCGAGATCGGCACGTGTGTTTATCCCCTGCATTTCACGATGATCTGCCAGACGTAATGGGGAGACCACCCGTCCCTCCTGAATGGCTGCCTCAATGGTGTCCGTCAGGTAGAGTTCCCCCTGAACGTTGGTCATTCCGATTCCCGGGAGCACCTTTCTCAGGTATTCGGTGGACATGATATAGATCCCGGTGTTGACTTCACGGGTCTTCAATTCTTCCGGGGTCGCGTCGGAAAATTCGCGGATGGCGGTAACCTTCCCGTCTCCGTCCCTCAGGATCCGACCGTAGTAGCCGGGATCTTCGAGTTCGCATGTGAGAACGGTCAGGGTGGATTCAAACCGGGAATGGGTTTCCATCAGGTCGCGAAGGGTCTCCTCCTGGATCAGGGGAACGTCTCCGGAAAGTATGAGCAGATTGGAAGGGAGATCCGCATGGTCTTCCAGGACTCGTTGCATTGCGTGCCCAGTCCCACGGGGTTCACCCTGATCAACGACCATGACCGAATCCGGAAGCGTGGTTCTGACCCTATCGGCCTTATGGCCCAGAACGACGATTACCTGTTCCTGGAGCGCCAGGGCTGTATCCAGAACGTGGTGGAGAAGAGGTTTTCCGGCAAGAGGATGAAGTACTTTCGGGATCGATGAATGGAGCCTTTTCCCTTGGCCTGCGGCCAATACGACGGTTGCAAACTCCATGAAAAACTCCTGTACTACTTTTTTCTCAGTTCGATCAGGACCAGCTTGGCGACTGCCTTAAGCGTGTCGAAGACGCCGACGCCTTTGGGAGCAATGGCTTCAAAGGTTGGCTCTCCCTTGAAATTCAGCAGCCGGTACATTTCCTCCGACGCCACAGCAGTGGGCAGGTCCCGCTTGTTGAACTGAAGTGCGTAGGGAATAGATTTCAGATCCAGGCCGTGTTCCAGAAGGTTGTGCTGGAGGTTTTTCAAAGATTCAATATTGGCCTCCATGCGGGCTTCCTGCGAGTCGGCCACAAAGACGACACCATCGGCTCCCTTGAGGATAAGCTTTCGGGATGCATCATAGAAGACCTGCCCTGGGACGGTATAGAGATGGAAACGGATCTTGAAACCCCGTACCGAGCCAAGGTCCAGGGGAAGAAAGTCAAAGAAAAGGGTTCGATCGGTTTCGGTCGCAAGGGAAATTAGCTTTCCCTTTGCGTCCGGAGCCGTTTTATTGTAAACCCATTGAAGGTTGGTGGTCTTTCCACACAGGCCCGGTCCGTAATAGACGAGCTTGACATTAATTTCCCGGGCGGAGTAATTGATAAAGGTCATTCGGAGAAGAGGGCGTCGATGTCCTCGTCGGTTATCTCCGCGAAGGGGGACTCGAAACTGGTACCCAGAGCCTCACGCTCTTTTTCAACCTTGGCCACGATTTCTTCGAACACGGTCTCCAGTTCCTTGGAAGCCTTTTTTACGCGGAGGCGGACCAGCCCGAGAGAGGAACGTTCATCGAAGATGACGACCAGGATGACTCTCTGGCCTACAATGGAGATGTGAATGTTATCCTTCTCACCCTCGTGGAAAAGAACACTGAATTCTTTCTCGCCGATCAACCGCGCCAGACCGTCAGTGGCTGCCACGTTTCCGGCGGTGAGGGAAGCAAGGGATGTGGTATCCAGCGCTTCCAGCTCGCCCTGGGCGGCGATCTGTTGGCCATTCTTATCCACAAGGAAGACGACTTTAGCGTTCGCTTCGACTCGGAGTCTCCCAAGAATTTCTTTTATTTTCTGAAACTCCTCATCATACATGATGAGATCAACACCTGACATCGATGATCCCCCTTTCAGGGTAATGTTTTACCACAATTCCGACCCTTTTTGCAATCTTTACCTGACTTCTCTGCGAGCTTCGATCGCCATGGCCAGGGTAATATCATCTGCAAATTCCAGATCGGTTCCAATGGAAAGGCCTCTTGCCAGCTCGGAAAGCTTAACCGGGTAGGGCTCCAGAAGGCTTTCAATATAACGGGCTGTCACCATCCCCTCCACGGTCGGGCTGGTTGCAAGGATGACCTCTTCGATGCCTCCCCGTGCCACCCTGGAAAGAAGGGTTTCAAGATTCAGCTCTTCAGGGCCGATTCCCCGGAGAGGAGAAATCACGCCGCCGATAACATGGTAGATGCCGTGAAAGGCGTCGCTCCGCTCAATCATGGTCACATTGAGTGAATCCTCAACAGCACATAAGACCTTTGCGCTTCGTGCAGGATCAGAACAGATGATGCAGGGATCCGAATCGCTCAGGTAATGGCAGGTCCGGCAGGGACGCAGAGTATCCCGGACAAGCTGGATGGCTTTTGAAAGTGTATCGGCTTCCTCCCGGGGACAGCGAACCAGGTAATAGGCGAGTCGTTGAGCCGTTTTCTGTCCAACGCCGGGTAGACGGCGCAGGGCATCCATAAGTGCGTCCAGCGAATTCACGGAATCGGAAGGCCTCCGGTAAAACCCTGCATCATGGAGGACATTTCGGCATCCACCTTTTCTCCGGCATCGCGGAAAGCGGCCAGGACCATTTCTTCTACGAGCTCTCCATTTTCCGGGCTTAATACCTGGGGGTCGATTTTCAGAGAAAGGATGTCTTTTTTCCCATTCAGGGTCACCCGCACGGCCCCTCCTCCCGCAGATCCTTCGACCTCGAGGGTGGACATCTGTTCCTCCATGTGGGTCTGCATCTGTTGAGCCTGTTTCATAAGCTTCTTAATATTCATGGATTATTCCTCCTCCTGGGGTGGATCTGTATCTTCCCGCCTGGGAGCTTTTTGAACACCGGTTATCGTTCCCTGAAAGAAGTCCAAGACCAGCTGGACATTTTCGTCCTGACGTGCCTGCCTGTCCAGCGTGTCCCCTGCGTCTTCCTTAACGGAACAGGAAATCGAGATACTGTCCCCCAGGTGTTTTCTGGCAATGGAGAGCAGCTTTTCTCGGTTCACCGGTTCATTAAGGCGATCGCAGGTCAGGCGGGATCGTTCCGGAAAGATGAATTGAAGGGTCCCGCTGTGAACTTCGACACGGGCGTGATCCAGATAGCCGGCCAGGGCAGGATGTTGAGATTCCAGCTCGGCCATAAATCCCTGCACGCCCCCGGGATCCCCGGGACTCCTGGAACCTGATTCACCCGGGGGGAGCTGGCTTCCGGATGGTACAGCCGCTGACGGCAGGTTCGGCAGAGTCCGTTCCCCCCGTAGAATTTCCTCGAAGGAAACGAGGGCAGGTATCTCCGCAAGTTTAAGAAGGATCAATTCTGCGGATCGCGCGGGCTTCTCGCTGCGCGCAACAATCCACTGCTCCTTGAGCAGAAAGTTGTATGCTCGAAGGATGGTTTCGTAAGGGTGGTTTTCGGTCAGAGTCTGAAGGGCTTCCATCTCCGCAGGCAGAAGTTGTTCTGTCGGGCCCTTGAGGCAGATATTCAAAGCTTCACGCAGAAGCGAGAGACAGCCTTCATAGAAGAGGACCATCTGGGTTCCCTGCCGGCTCAGTTCCCCAAGACCGGCCCAGAGCTCTTCCCTCTGACCCGATAGTGCAGAATGGAGGAGCTCCCGGATCATGGAGACCGGAAGTTCACCCATCAGTTCGGCCACGAGATCATCCCGTATTTCGGGACCGCTTAAGTTCACCATCTGGTCCAGGAGGCTCAGGGCATCGCGCACGCAGCCGTCCGAGGCACGGACAATACGCTTGAGGGTTCCATCGGACGCCTTGATCGATTCCTTTGACATGACGGTTTGCAGGTACTGAGTCAGGGTCTTCCCTGGAATTGTCTGAAAGGTGAACTGCTGACAGCGGGAGAGGATGGTTGGCGGAATTTTGTGCCTCTCCGTTGTGGCAAACATGAAAATCGCGTGAGGGGGCGGCTCTTCCAGTGTCTTGAGCAGAGCATTAAAAGCGCTGGTGGATAACATATGCACTTCGTCGATGATGAAAATCTTGTACCGGTCGCGGGCGGGTGGATAAAGTACGATCTCCTTCAACTCGCGAATGTGATCCACCCCGGTATGGCTCGCACCATCGATTTCGTGCACATCCATGCTTCTACTTTCCGCTATTTCGCGGCAGGAAACACAGGTTCCGCAGGGTGTCGGAGTGATGCCCGAATCACAATTCAACGATTTCGCAAGGATTCTCGCTACCGTTGTCTTTCCGACACCCCTGGGCCCGTAAAAGAGATAGGCATGGGCGATACGCCCGGACAAAAGGGCGTTCGTAAGCGTGCGAACCACCTCTTCCTGACCGATAAGGTCAGAAAAAGTTTGAGGTCGGAAACGTCGGGCAAGGACAATATAGGACATGGATAGTATGAGCCGGGGTTTCCCGCATCGCCCGGAAACATCCCCTTATCGCTGCTTCCTTCCGGACCTGACGAGGTTCAGGGCGCTCCGCCGTGCGGACCCCGACTCAACATCGATTATACATGGAGGGGTGCGGAATTGCCAGAGAAAAAATCCTGTGCTACGTCAAGGATTGAAAAAAAATCCATTGAAAAGACGGATATCTTGTCGACATTCACGCCTCCCCTCTCCAGTGGTGCGATATACTTTATTTAGTCTGTGGAAACCGAGAACCAACAGGAGCCGCCATGTTTCAGAGAGGAAGAATATCTGCGCCGATCGGGTGTCTCATCCTGGCATTCATTCTCTTTCTGGGTGTTTTTTTTCTTATCGAGAGATATCTGAGACAGTTTGTCGACTAAGGTCTCGGCCGGCCGAAATCTGTTCAGGGAATCATTTGGATTCGAACACCTTCAGCGGTTGTTCCCATTTCGGAAACTTGGTACACTACGCGTATGAAGCCCATGACGAAAATGGCCGTGGCTGATTTCCTCCAGAAGGGGGAAATTGCCTATTTTGAACCCGATGGACACATTGAGGTCCGTTCCTGGTGGCGTCACCTCTGCACCGCCGTTGAGCAGAAAGATACTGTCTCCCACTCGTGTAACACCGAAAGTGAACCGGCTGAAATCACCCTTCATGCTTTTCCGACCATATACGGAAGATACTGGAAGATCGGCGGTTGTACGGATTGCCGCCGGATCTTTTACCACGCCCTTCCCCTGACCCTGCATGCCGAAGAGCTCACAGCAGTTAATCGGTGAACTGAAGAGCAATCACGTTATTTTCCGCGTCAACGCGGCAAAGGTGATTGGAGAAAATCGTCTGCACGATGCACTCCCTGCTCTGATCGCGGCCGCTTCCGATGAAAGTCACCTGGTGAGGGATAATGTCGCCTATGCCCTGGGGGCAATGGGAGACCCTTCGGCTTTTGACGCGCTGGTCACACTCCTCCAGGATCCCCACCCCTGGGTCCGAAAGAGTGCCGCAAAGGGCATGGGTCTGTTGAGAGACCGCAGGGCCATCCCATACCTGGGGCGGCTCCGGGATGACGACGAACCCATCGTCCGGAAATCTGCTGTCCGGTCCCTCGGATGGATTGGAGATGCATCCGCCCGAAATGAGATCAAGGGTTTCCTTCTGGATGAAAGCGCTCTGGTCCGGGAAGCTGCGGAAAAAGCCCTTCTGTTGATCACCTGATTCCATCCGCCTCCTGTTCTTTTTTGACTCGCATCCGGTCGGGTGCTACGCTTATGGAGACATCGCCCTGAGGAGGAATGCCATGCCGAATCCAGATGTGTCCCGAATGGTCAATGAGTTCATGGACATGGTCCGAATCGATAGTGAATCGGGAGAAGAAGCCCGAATGGTGGATCATCTTCTTGTAAAGTTCCGGGATCTTGGAGCCACAGCGGAAAAAGACGCCTACGGAAATCTGATTGCCCATCTGCCGGCCAGGGGAACTTCCTGTACCCGCCCCATCCTTCTCTCGTGTCATGCGGACACGGTCAAGCCCGGTAAGGGGATCGAGCCTGTACTCAAGGATGGAGTGATCCGTTCCTCCGGAGACACAATCCTGGGGGCGGATGACAAGGCTGGAATTGCGGAAATGATCGAGACAATCCGAATTGCCGAGATCCACCCTCCGCTGGAAATCGCCATCAGCAGGCAGGAAGAAGTCGGCCTTCTGGGTGTGAAAAACCTCGACTATTCCCGGTTGACCGCAACGCGGGGATTTCTGCTGGATAACGACACTCTCGACACGATTGTCATCGGCGGACCCTCCTATTTTGCCATTGACGCCGTATTTCACGGCCGTTCCGCCCATGCGGGGATGGAACCGGAAAAGGGAATCAACGCGATCGCCGCGGCAGCGAGAGCCCTTTCCGCCATTGACTTCGGTCGTGTGGATAAGGAAACCACCTGTAATGTCGGTGTGATCCAGGGAGGCTCCATTCGGAATGGTGTACCGGACCGGGCCTCCATCATGGCGGAGTGCCGAAGCCTTGACCACGATAAAGGCGTGACTCTTGCCGAATCGATCAGGGAGACGCTGATCCGGGAAGGGGAAGTCTCCGGTGCGAAAGTGGAGGTGGAAGTCAACAACCTCTGCAGGTCCGTACTTATTTCCGAGGATTCATGGACGGTGAACACGGCAAAGGAAGCCTTTCGCCGCGTCGGCATTGAGGCTTCCACCACGCTCATTACCGGTTTTACGGATGCCTCGATCTATAACAACCACGGAATTGAAATGGCGGTGATCGGCATTGGTGCCCGCATGGAACACTCTACGGATGAGCATATTCATGTGGAGGACATGGAAAGAGCAGTCCTGGCTCTCCTGGAAATATTCAAGCTCAGCTGTGATTGAGGCGCCCATGAGGTTTCTATCCTGAAGAAGTCGGGGTACGCAAAATATGCACAAGTTTTGGGAAAGTATGCGCAAATCCTGCGCACTGATTTGCGAAGTTTGCATAGTGTAACAGAATTACACACCCGAAATTCATATATCGAAATAAGTATATAGTCATAATTCTCACTATTTATTGAATTTATCTACCATAATCCCATCTTGGCATGGAAATTGCTTACACAAAGAAAACTTTATCTCGGGGGGCATTATGCATCCTGCTTCGTCTAAGTTGAAGCGTGTTTCGATTTGTATCCTCTTCTTCCTGACCTTTATCCCTGCCTTGTTTAGCTTCAAGGTGCCGGATGACATGGCACCCTTCGAGGATCTGGTCTTTGCCGATCCTTCGATGTGGGTCACAGCCCAGCATCAGGATGTCAGTGAAATTGAAGCTCTTCTCAATATGGAGCTCCAGTCCGACTGGAGACGATTCCTCGCCGACCATGAGGGTAAGTGGGTCATGGTGGTCGACCGGGTCACCGGACGGCCTGCCCACATGGAAGGAAAGGGAATCCCCTGGATTCCGGGAACCGCGAATGACCTGACGGGGTATGATCTCGGCTTTTCAGGAGATATGGAAGGGAAAGACGTTCCCCTGGAATTCCTCATAACCAGGGTGAAATCGTTCCTCTCCGAGTACCCGGGTCTCCTGAGGGTGAACATGGATAATCTGGAAGTGATACCGGCCGCCTCGGGACCGATGCTGGACTACCTTTATTTTGTTGATTTTCAGTGGACGTATGGTGGCGTTCCCGTGGATCAGGCCCATGTGGTATTCCGCCTGAACCACGGAAACCTCGTGCAAATCGGCCAGGAATATATCAGCGATTCGATCTATTCCCTGAATCCCGTTCCGAAACTATCACAGCAGGATGCGTGGGAGACCCTGTGGAATTACGTCGGGGGCCGATACGAAGAGGACACGATCATCAACGAAGGTTCCCTTCGAATCCTTCCCGTATCCCGACCTGAAGTTGTGGCCCGCACCGTCGTTCAGCCGGGCGAAGGCCTTGATTACCGTCTGGCCTATATCCTCTCGTTCCGCCGGAATGGGTACCACGGCACATGGGAAGCCAAGATCGATGCCCACACGGGAGAAATCCTCTGGTTTGCCGATGCCAACCGTTATGGGGATGCCCATGGAAGCGTCTACCCCACGGATCAGCACCCCTGGACGACGCCCAATCCAGACCCGGAAGTGGACCGGCCCTTCCCCTACGTCGATTGCGGCGGCGGTGTGTACGCCAATGCTGGGGGTATCTTTACGGGGGACTCATGCACCTCGGCACTCTCGGGGAAATATACAAGGATCAGTGATGCCTGCGGATCGATCAGCCTTTCCACGTCCACGGGAGATCTTAATTTCGGATACAGCCCCGCCACGGACTGTTCCAACCCCGGTTTTGGAGGGAGTGGCAACACCCGGGCTACCCGAACCCAGTACTACCATATTACGAATATTAAAATGAAGGCATTGACCTATCTCCCCAGCAACAGCTGGCTGAACGGTCAGATTACCGACAACGTCAATATCAACAGCACCTGCAACGCCTACTGGAGCCCAACATTAGGCACGATCAATTTCTACCGTTCCGGAAACGGATGCTGGAATACTGGAGAACTTCCCGGCGTCTCCCTCCATGAATGGGCCCACGGTCTTGATTCTAACGATGGTTCTCCCTCCGGAGACATGGGAACCGGGGAAACGTACGGTGACTTTTCCGGATCCCTCCAGACCCACGAATCCTGCGCAGGAAACGGTTTCCTTGGAACAAGCAACTGTAGCGGCTACGGGGATTCATGCCTGAGCTGTTCCGGCGTCCGGGATATGGACTATAACAAGCACAACTCGCATAGCCCCCACTTCGCGGAGGACATGACCAGCAATACCTGCACGGGATGCACAACCTATACCTGCAGTTCCAGCGCGACCTATGCCGGTCCCTGCGGCAGGGAGGGCCACTGCGAATCGATTGTATCTTCCGAACCAATGTGGGATCTGCCCACAAGGGACCTTATTACATGGGGTCTCGACGCCACAACGGCCTGGCAGCTCATGGACCGCTACTGGTACGCCAGCAGGACTACTTCGGGTTCGGTCTATGCCTGTCCGAGCGTCACGACAACCAACGGGTGCGGAACTTCCAACTACTTCACAACCTTTCGGGTCGTGGACGACTGTGACGGGGACCTGAACAACGGCACGCCCCACGCCTCCGCAATCTTTGCGGCGTTCAACCGCCACAAAATTGCCTGCACGACGGTCAACAATAACGACCAGACCAACTGCTGTCCCACCATCGTCACACCCACGATCAACGGTGCGGCGGGAAATACCCAGGCCACGATCACCTGGGGTTCGGTCACCAACGCGGCCAAGTATTACGTTTTCCGGAATGAGCTGGGATGCGACGCTGGCTTCACCAAGGTGGGGACGGTCACGGCTCCGGGGACCCAGTACGTGGATAATACGGTGGCCAACGGTGTCTCGTACTACTACCGAGTCCAGGCAATTGGCAGTTCGGAGTCTTGCTTCAGCTCCATGAGCAACTGTGTGACAGTCGTGCCCCAGCCCTGCACGACGCCCGGTGCTCCCGCCAGTGTAACGTCCTCGGTGCCCGGCGATAACCAGATCCGAATTTCCTGGAGTACGGGATCACCGGCCGGATCGAGCTACAAGATCTACCGCTCCCTCGGTTCCTGCCCGGGCAGTGCCTTTTCCTTTTATGCCACCGATTCGGCCTCTCCCTATACTGATACCCTGGTTAACGGGGGTCAGACCTATTCCTACTACGTCACAGCCGTCGATTCCACGGGCGGCTGTGAGTCGCTTCCCTCTACCTGTGTCGATGAGACGGCGACCGGAATCTGCAACACGCCCCCGACCTTTGCCGGTCTCCAGACGGTGACCAATTCGGCAACATCCACCTGCACCCTGAACCTCTCCTGGTCTGCGGCGACATCGAACTGCAGCGGTACCATCACCTACAGTGTCTATCGATCCACGACCTCCGGCTTTACACCCGGATCAACCAACCGGATCGCCCAGAATCTTTCGGGTTCCTCCTATTCCGATACCGGCAGCCTTATCAGCGGAACGACATACTACTACGTGGTTCGGGCGACCGATTCGGCCAATGGACTGGAAGAGACCAATACGGTAGAAAAGAGCGGTGTCCCCACGGGTCCGTCCTCGGTCATCTTCTCCGACAACTTCGAGGGAGGCAACCTCGGCTGGACCTTTGCCAAGGGGTCTCCCGCGGCCACTCTGGGTGATTTCATCATCGGGGATCCTGTCGGAACGACGGGGAACTACGGGGACAACTCCCAGCCCGAAGACGACCATACGCCTTCGCCCGGAGTGAACTGTATGTATACTGCAGCCAACCCGACAGCGGGCGCCGGTACCGATGACGTGGACAACGGGGAAGTCGTGACGACCTCTCCTGCCTTCAGCGGCTCAGGGTACGATTCGGTTTCTCTCTCCCTCTGGCGCTGGTTTTTCAATGAGGATACCGACGACGCAGGGGACTACTACATCCTGGAAGTTTCCAACAACAACGGTACATCCTGGACGGAGCTGGAGTCGATTCCGGATACGGTTCTGGGCACCAATTCCTGGAACCAGGTTTCCTTCAACCTCGAAGATTTTGTCACTCTTACTTCCACCATGCGGATCCGGATGCGGGTCGCCGATGGAACGGCGGTTGGAGACCTGATAGAAGCCGCCTTCGACGATATCGTGATCACGGGATTCTCTACCTGCACGACGAGCGGTGCCTGTGCTTCCGTTTCCGCGACCATTTCCTCGGCCACTCCGAATCCCGCCTGCACGGGACAGAATATCTCCTTCTCCGGAACGGGAACGGGGGAAGGAACCCTGACCTATTCATGGGACTTTGAGGACGACGGAACGTACGATGCCAACGGACAGAACGTCACCCATGCTTACGGCACAGCCAATACCTACACGGTGAGGTTACGGGTTACCGATTCCTGTGGAACGCCGCAGACGGCCACCACCACGACGACCGTCACGGTCAACACGACGCCCGCAATTCCTGCCACGCCCACGGTTTCGGATCTCGACGCCTGCGCCACGTCCGGGGTCCAGATTACCTGGACCAGTGTTTCCGGAGCCACGGGATATGACCTCAGCGTGGACGGTGCCATAACTTCCGACGTGACGAGTCCCTATCCCTACAATCCTGGAGACAATGCCTCCCACGCCTACCGTATCCGATCCAAGAATGATTGCGGGACAAGCTCCTGGTCGTCGGCGCGGAACTTCTCCGACGCCAATGGGACACCTGCCACGCCGTCGGCGCCATCGGTCTCCGATCTGGATTCCTGCGACCTCACAGGTGTCCAGATCACTTGGGGTTCGGTCAGCGGCGCGACGGGGTACGATCTCCTTGTGGACGGAACGACAACCGTGACCAACGTCACCAGCCCGCACAATTATTCACCTGGAAATTCGAGTTCCCATACGTACGCGATTCGTGCGAAAAATTCCTGCACAGGTTCCTGGTCCGGTGCAACCTCAGCGACCGACGTCAATAACGCCCCCGGCACTCCGGCTCAGCCCGCCGTTTCGGATCTGGATGCCTGTACGCTGACAGGTGTCCGGATCACTTGGGGATCGGTCAGCGGTGCGACGGGGTACGATCTCCTCGTAGACGGAACCACGACGATTTCCAATGTCACCAGCCCCTACGATTACTCACCCGGTAATAACGCCAACCACACCTATGCTGTCCTGGCCAAGACGGCCAGCTGCACCGGTAGCTGGTCCACGGCGACCATCGCTGCCGACGGGGACGACAACCTGGGAACCCCGGGAGCGCCATTGGTCAGTGATCCTGACGCCTGCGATCAGACCGGTGTTTCCATCAGCTGGAGTCCCGTGGCCGGAGCCGACGGGTACGATCTCCAGGTGGACGGCGGTACGATCGTAACTAATGTAACCAGCCCTTACACGTACAACCCCGGAAACCTGAATTCCCACACCTACGCAATCCGGGCAACGAACACCTGCGGCGATGGATCCTTCTCCGGTGCAACATCCTTTGCCGATGGGGATGATACACCCGGTACGCCGGGATCTCCCACCGTGTCCGATGTTGATGGCTGCGCTCTTTCCGGGGTGTCCATTACCTGGGGCGGTGTGTCCGGAGCCACGGGCTACGATCTCCTCGTGGATGGGACGACCACGGTGACCAACGTCACAAGCCCCTATACGTACAGCCCCGGGAATTCCGCTTCCCATACCTATGCCATCCGTGCCAAGACGACATGTCTGGGAGCGTGGTCCACGGCAACCGCCGGAGTGGATGAAAACAATGCCCCGGCTCCCACGATCTCCGGAGCGGCCGGAAACGTCTGCCCGTCCATGAGCGTGGATCTCTCCACCCAGGGTTTTGATTCGTACCAGTGGAAACTGGACGGATCCGACATCCCGGGTGCAAACAGCCAGGCCTACTCCGCAACCGCATCGGGGACCTATACGGTGGCTGTTACGTTAAGCGGATGCTCGGCCACATCCCCGGGCCATGCCGTCACGATTACACCCTGTGCTCCCAATCTGGAATACTCTCAGCACCAGTGGATCGAGGATACTGTGAACGGAGGCGGGGACAACGACGGGATCATCGAACCCGGTGAACGATGGACCCTGCGTGTCGGGATGGTCAACACCGGAAATGCCGTTGCCGTGAACCCCTATGCGGATATCACGCTTGCCAATGGAGCCGCAGACGGCACTGTCTGCATCACTCCCCTGACCTATTCGCCCGATATTCCCGCTGACGGAACGACCGAGGGCTTCGCAGACTACATCGTAGTTGTCGATGCATCCTTTACCTGCGGGGGAACGCTCTACGCCAACCTTGTGAACAAGGGAGCCAGCGGCTTTGCGGCTCCCTCCGCCGGTCCCGACGAAGCCGATGTCATTTCGATTCAGATCGGTTCGGTCGGCGGCGGTAATGATTATTACGCCGAGGATGACTTTGAATCGGGAGACCTTCTGGGCGGCACGGGAGACTGGGTCGAAGCGCAGTGGACCCTTGCCTTTAACGGTGGAATTGCCACAGCACCCCTTTGCCCCACGACATCCAATACCTATGAAGCCTACCTCGGAGCGAGGACGAATAACCCCCGGAATCACACCCTCACTCGTTCCATCACCGCCGATGGAGCTACTTCCGGAACCCTCCACTTCGTCTATCAGCTGAACAACACGCTGGATAGCGGAGAGTACTTCCAGGTCAGCATCGACAGCGGATCGGGATACCAGGCCATTCTGGGGCCTATTACGCAGGGAGCCGGTTCCGGGATTTGCGTAACGGAAGATCTCGATTTGACCCCGTACCTGCCCGCGACAGCCCTTTCGATCCAGTTTCATCTCTATCAGGGCAACAGCTCCTCGGAGTGGGTCACTTTCGATGAAGTTCAGGTGACATTGACAGGAGGAGGTACACCTAACTGCGACATCGGGACGGGATCCTGCCCGGTCCTGACCGCTCCCGAAGTCTCCGACCCCCATGGCGCCGGCTGGCCCGGTGACGCCCTCCTCGTCACAAAGGGATCTTCTTCCAACCTGGTCAACCTGGATTTCGAGGACGTTTCCATGTCTTCCTACAACGTCTACGTCAGCAAATATCCAACGACCACGGAAACCGAACCCTTCCGCGTATTAAGCGCCGATGACGGGACCCACTACTGCGATGCATCCCCATCCTGCGACGGGACAACCTGTACCCTGTCCGACGTTGACCTCTGCGGTTCCGGGACGATCAACAACTGTCTGGTAGACCAGCCGACCCTCTTCATCCTGGTGACGGCGGATGTCGGTATTGTGGAGGGTGCCCTCGGAGAGGATTCATCCACGAATCTCCGCACTGCGGATGACTGGTGCGTCGGCCCCTGATTATCTCCTTATCGTAAATCAAAAACACCCCGCTTCGGCGGGGTGTTTTTATCTTCAGACATGACGGCCAAACGATAGGTATCGTTCCGGGGTGTTTTTTGGACAATCAGTAATATGTCCCGGTAGCCACAGGTTTGCTACATGTGGCGTCGTGTGCGAATATACCGACCAAGATGACAGAACCGCAAGAAAGGAGGATGAGATGAAACGATTCAGTGTTGTGTTCCTGGCTATGCTCGCATGCTTTGCCGCTCTGTATCTTGTTGCTGGGGAGGTCAAGGAGCATCCTCTAGTGCGGCCTTTTCCCGGTTCAACACTAAACGACAACGTTTGTCATTACGCCGATTTTGACGAATACTCTTTTCGGATAGTGGATTCGGATACCGGGAAGGAGGTAAAGATCCCTGTGCGGGGGAAATACTGGCAGCTTCTCTACACCCTTTACACACCGGACAACAAGTGGGATAAATCTCATTCGGTTGTGGAACTCAAGGAGAATTACAAGGCCGCAGCCCTGGAAAAAGGGGGAGAGGTTCGCCTCGACAGAGGGAATGATCTGATTTTTACGCTCCCGGGTGAAGACGGGAGAAGGACCTGGGTCCATCTCTGGGTGACCAACGGGGCTCAACAGAACCTCCGCATCATCGAGGAATCTGGATTTAAAAAGAGCCTCACGTTCGGATCCGTCGAAATGAAAGAAGCTCTGGACGTCGATGGCCATGTTTCTTTGAACGATATCTTCTTCGATGTGGATAAGGCGACCCTGAAAGTGGAGTCGACGAAACAACTGCAGGACGTTGTTACGTTGATGAAGACAAATCCTGAGCTTGTCCTGGAGGTACAGGGACATACCGACGACCAGGGTTCCACCGATTACAACCTGACGCTCTCGCAGAAAAGGGCTGAAGCTGTGGTCTCCTACCTCAAACTTTTTGGAATCGATCAGGAAAGGTTGACGCCGAAAGGATACGGAGAATCCCGCCCCGTCATGCCGAACGCCAGCGAGGAAGGCCGCGCGCGGAATCGCAGGGTCGAACTGGTAAAGGAATAAGTTTGATGATATTGAGTGACACAGCGCGAATGGATGAAACCCGTGAATCCAAACCTATGCTGTGTTTCGCGAACGCTCTGCGGACGGTGTATTTTCGGCCAGTCTTTAATTTAAAATAAATCCCGCTCTTTTCCATGGTAGGACCTTGTGGGTGTACTCGGATCAAACCGAGTCCCGCCGTTTCCGCCATCTTTTTAATCCCATTTTAAACCTTTTCCGGTGACCTGCCCGCCAACAACTGATCCAGGTTCTGTGTCAGTGTTTTAGCCTGTAAGGTATTGTTCCGTTTCGCGGTTTCTGAGATGAAACCGCTGAACCTGTCAGATACGTCACTCGTAGCGGAGGGCGCGGATGGGGCTGAACTGAGCGGCGTGGCGGGCCGGATAGTAGCCGAAGGCGATCCCGACACCGGCCGAGACGCCAACGGAAAGGACAATCGACCACCAGGCCACCACGGTGGTCCAGTCTGTAAATACCGATACGGCCAGGGCAATACCCCACCCGAGGACAATGCCGAGGACACCTCCCGAAGCAGAAATCACTACGGCTTCGGTCAGGAATTGAACGAGGATCTGGCGCCGCGTTGCACCCAGGGCTCTTCGGAGTCCGATTTCTCGGATCCGCTCCAGGATCGAGGCCAGCATAATGTTCATGATTCCGATTCCTCCCACGATCAGCGAAATCCCGGCGATCAGTCCCATGACGATATTGAAAATTCTCTGGGTCTCCTGCTTCTGCCTCAGAAGAAGCAGGGGCACCGTCAGGGTGAAGTCGGCCTGGTTCCCGTGGAGGCGGGTGATCATCCGCTCGACGAAGTCGCGGATCGTTTCGATGTGCTGGGTGGATTCGAGGGTAATGGCGATCTCCTGAAGAGGTGATTCATCGGGCTTAAGGGGAATCTTGACCCGGGCCGTCGTAAGGGGGATATAGACTACACGATCCACTTCCTCGGCTTCCAGGCCCTTGAGGGATTCCTTGGAACTCCATCGCGACCCGACGACTCCAACGACCCTGTACCAGAGGTTGTCCACTTTGATGGCGGTTCCCATGGGATTCATCTGGCCGTAGATCGAGCGGGCGATTCCGTTCCCGATGACGCAGACCTGCCGGCATTCCCCGGCATCTCTTTTATCGAAGAATCGGCCGCGCAGGATGGAAAAGTTCATGACATCCTGGTACTCGGGATTGACAGCCAGGGCGCGGGCATTGGAACGGCCGCGTTCGTTCCAGACATAATCCACCGGGATTTCCCGGATGGAAACGACGCGCCGGGCACCGGGAACCGCCTGGGCAAGGGCATGGGCATCCCGATCGGTGAGTCCTGCGGAAAATTTCCGGACTTCCTTCAATTTTTCATCGGGGAGATCTTTGATCTTCAGGATGACATGCTTCTGCCCCATGGTTTGAACCAGTTTGACTGCTTCCCTCTTGGCACCTTCTCCGATGGAGAGCATCCCCACAACAGCGCCGACACCAAAGATGATTCCAAGCATCGTCAGGAGAGTCCTGAGCTTGTGCGTCTTGAAGGTCCTCAGGCAGATTTCAAGGTTTTCCTTGAAAGTTTCGTTGGCGATCACTCCACGTCTTCCTTGGCGATCAGGAGGGTCTCTCCACCCTCGAGACCTTCCAGAATCTGGATATGTGTGGCATTCCGCTCCCCGGTTCGGACCACCTGTTCCTTCTTCCCTCCGAAGGACTTAATGTATACGACACTTTCTCCATCTTTTCCCGTAAAGACAGCTTCGATGGGGACCGAAACAACATCTTTCAACGTTTTTATCGCAATGGTGGCACGGACCGTCATTCCGGGCTTCATCCGGTCATCCAGCCGGTCCAGAGAAACAATGATCTCGAATTCCTTTTTATCGCTGTCAAACTGGCGCTTCGCTCCAACGGATGAAACCCGGGACACCTGACCGGTAAAGGTTTCTCCGGGGAAGGCGTCCAGCATGATCTTTGTCTTCTGCCCCTCTTTCAGGTTGCCGATATCGACTTCCGAGAGCCATGCCTGGACCTGAAGGGTTTTCAGGTCGGGGAGGGAAATGATTCCATAGCCCCGCCACACCGTGTCTCCCTCCTGAACCTTTCCCGATCCTGCCCCCTTCCAGATTTCATTGATCACGACAAGTCCATCGGCCGGAGCCTTCAGGATCATGTCATCGTAACTCTTTCGGGCAAAGGCCAGGTTCTGCTCCTTGTTCCGCTTCTGGACCTGGAGAACCTTCAGATCGGCGAGGGCCGCTTCTTTTTCGTCCGCCAGCTGTTTTTCCGTTTCCTTGTATTTCTGCTCGGCATTTTCCAGACGCAGACGTGCCTTTTCAATTTCCTTGGCGGGAAGGATTCCCTCGTCATCCACCATGTCAAGCTTGGCCAGCTCATACTGCATCTTCACGTCCTCAAGATCGAGGGTGTATCGGCGTTTCAGCGCTTCAAGAGAGGCTTCTTTCTGTTGAATCTGCGCTTCGATCGTCTTCAGTTCCGCATCAGAGTTGTCCAGTTCGTTCTGGAGTTCGCTGGGGTCGAACCTGGCCAGGATATCGCCCGCCTTGACCAGGGCCCCGTCCTTGATGATATAGGTGACCTGGAGTCGGGTCCGAACGTTGGGAGCCGACACGGTAATTGATTTTTCGGCGACCAGTTCTCCCGTCACCTCAAGATCGATTACAAAGGCGCCCCGTGTGGCCTGAATGGTCAGAGGGCCCTCTCCCCCAGACAGGGAAACAAATCCGAGGATCACGACAAGAATGACAAGGGGAACATACCAGAAGCGTTTCATCACGTTCATGACTCCTTATACGGGGGGTTGGTCTCAAAGATATAACGCAAGGGAGAAGTTTCAGGCAGAAGATACCGTGCCATCGCCGTATAGATTACCTGAAGGTCCGGCCGGTCGTGGAGGGCCTGGAGATGGAGTCGAAGGGTTTCCTCATCCCCCCTCGTCCATGGTCCGGTGAGCCCCTTTTCCACACCCATTTCGTGATAATTCTTCACCGTACCTTCCACCAGGGGCAAGAGAATCTCCGCGGGGGCGACTTTTGTGTCCAGACCTGCAGCCAGGGATTCCGCGGCCTTGAGGAGCCCCATGAGGAAATTGGATGCAAAGATGCCCATAAGATGGTACGCAACACGGTTGGAAGCATGGATGGGCAGGGGGATTCCCAGAATCATCTCAACAAAGGATTGCAATATCTCTGCCGAAGATTCATCCCCTTCGATTCCAAAGATCACCCGGGCAGGGAGAGGTGTGGCCGGAGAAGCGAAGGGGAACATCGGATGGCACTTTCCGATTCGAAACCCCTGATCGGCCAGCGGGTTGAGGTGCTCCAACCCCAGGACCGCTGCCGTATGGGCCGCGACCTGCCCCTTACCCATTCCGGTCAACACAATCTTTTCAACCAGTTCAGGTATGGACCTCTCCGGCACCGTCAGAAGGATCAGATCGGCATCCAGGGCGTCGTCCAGGTCGGTGACGGCCTGCACACCAGCAGAGGCGGCGACCGCTCGAGCCCTTTCCGGATTTCGGCCCCAGATCCGTGCTCCCGGCGTGGCCATGGCCAGACTGCCGCCCACACGTCCGCAACCCAGAAGGGAAACGCGAAGGTCAGATTGTTTCACGGGAGAACCTCTCGATCACGGATTTCATGCGCGCATAGAGAGAAAGGGTCAGAACCGTGATCAGCACACACCACAGGGTGAAGGCGGGAAGAAAGAGAAGGTGGAAGCTCCAGGATTTCAGGATGACGCCCAGAACCGCCATCTGCAGGAAGATGAAGAGGCAGGAAATCAGGATTGCCTGAAGGGCAAGGTGGCCTTCCATCATCCCGACAAGAATTTCCTGCCTTTCCCGGGGCAGTTTCAAAAAGATCGGTTTCAAAGGGATGGTGAGGGCTCCGGGATTCTGGCGGCCCACCCATCGGACGCCGAGGCTCATGAGATAGAAAAAAAAGGAAAAGCCCATGACGATCAACAGGGGCGTTACCCATAGAAGAATGGAGGTGCGGGCGAACCGGTCGGGTTGGCCGGCAAGGTTGAAATGGATGGGAATCCGCCTCGGCAGGCTTCCGTAGCTCATCCAAAGGAAAACACCATGGAAGAACATGAGGACGATATTCAACAACCAGCCATTCCTTACTGACACCGGCCTATCATAGCAAAGGGCCCCGGGACCGACAAGGGAATTTGTTTTATTCACCGGCAGGATCGATTTCCATGATCGCACCGGTACCCTGCCGTCTCAGTCGAAATTCATGGAAGTCCTCCAAAATCGCGTAAAAACAGGGGATGAGAAGGAGAGTGATTCCCGTGGCAAAGAGAACCCCGAAGCCAAGACTTACGGCCATGGGTACCAGAAACCGTGCCTGAAGGCTTGTCTCAAGGATCATCGGGGTGAGACCGAAAAATGTGGTCAGGGAAGTCAGAAGGATGGGGCGGAATCGCTTGATCCCCGAATCCAGGATGACCTGGTGGAGGGGGATCCCTTCCTCGTTTTCCCGATTGATGAGGTCCACCATGATGAGTGAATCGTTCACGACGATTCCGGTGAGCGCTACCAGGCCAAACATGCTGAGAAGGGTCAGGTCGAGTCCCATGATGACATGACCGATGACGGCACCCACGATGCCGAAAGGAATGGCTGTCATGATGATGATCGGCTGGATATACCGTTTCAGGGGCACGGCAAGAAGCCCGAAGATGACCAGCTGGGCAAGGATGAAATTTCGGGCCAGGGAGGAGAGGGCTTCCCGCTGCTGGCGCTGTTCTCCCTCGAAGCTGAAGCTGAGCCCGGGAAGGTCACGCTTCATCTGGGGCAGAATCGAGGATCTGAGGATCTGATTGATTTCATTGGCGTTGGCAACCTGAGGATCGACATCCGCCTTGACGGTCACAATCCTTCGGCGATTGGAGCGGTTGATCGAAGCGTACCCGCGACCTTCCTCTGCTTCGGCGACCGTATAGAAGGGAATCTCATCCCCTCCGGGTGTGCGGATCCTCATCCTGCGGATGTCGTCGAGACTTCTCCGCTCGGCCGTCGGATAGCGGACCATAACCCGGATATCGTCTCTTCCCCTTTGAATCCGCTGGGCTTCATCCCCGTAAAATCCCTGTCGAACCTGCCGGGCCAGATCGTTTAGCTTCAACCCTGAGGCAAGGCCGGCGGGAGTCAACGAAAGCTTCAGTTCCTTTTTTCCGGGAAGAAAGGAATCGTCAATGTCCTTTACACCCGGGTATTTGGCCAGAATGGCCTTAAGGCGATCGACGGCAGCGAGAAGGGTGTCGAAGTTCGTGTGAGCCAGATCGACATTAATGGCATCCCCCGCGGAAAAGAGGGATGCGGAAAAGGATAGGGAGTTGGCACCCGGTACCGGGCCTACCAGCTCCCGCCACCGGTTGACCATGTCCGTGGACGAAGCACCGCGATCTTCGCTGGGCAGGAGCTCAACGTTGATTTCCGCCAGATGGGACTGACTCAGTCCGCCTCCCCCGGCCGGTCCCATGGGTCCCCGGGCAATACTGAGCGAGGGCTGGGAGCCAATGGACGTAAAGATATGGCGGACCACGGAGGGGGCATCGTCAGGACGGCCTGCATCAAATTCATTCTGGACCTGACGCGCCGCATCCTCAAGGATTTCTACGACGGATTGCGTCTGCTCCACCGGGGTACCCTGGGGCATGGTGAGCATGGCGATCATGTTGTCCGCATCGATCTTGGGCATGAAGGTGAAGTGGATGTGACGCCCGACAACAAAGCTCAGGGTAATCATAAGAACGCCGACCGCCACCGCAACGGTTACGTACCTCCAGCGCAGGACCGTTTCCAGGGTCCGGGCATACGGACCCTGGATGAAACGCTCCAGTCCCCGGCTGAAGGTTTCCTGGAAACGGAGAATCCAGGACGGGAGTTTCCTCTTTCGGGAATGAGCCAGATGGGCGGGAAGGATAAAGAGGGCCTCCACGAGGGAAACCATGAGAATGGCGACAACGACAAAGGCCACCTGGCCCATGATCTGTCCCATTCTCCCCTGCACGAACATGAGGGGCAAAAAGGCGGCCACGGTGGTAAGGACGGCGATCGTGACGGGCAGAGCCATCTCTCTGACGCCTCGAATGGCGGCTTCCAGGGGCTTCATCCCCTGTCCCATGTACGTGAAGGTCTGCTCCCCGACGACAATGGCGTCGTCCACGACGATGCCGAGGGAGATGAGAAAGGCGAAGAGGGAAATCATGTTGATCGATACGTCGGCCTGGTGAATGAAGAAAAACCCTCCCATGAACGAGACGGGAATCCCGAGGGTAACCCAGAGGGCCAGGCGAAGATCCAGAAAGAGGGCCAGGCAGATAAAGACAAGGATCAGGCCGATTCGGGCGTTACGGACCAGGAGGCTGATACGGGAGCGAAGGATCCTGGAGTCGTCCTGCCAGGTCGTCAGGGTGACCCCTGCCGGCAGGCTCGGCGCCTTCTCTTCGATGTAGTGCATGACGGTATCCACGACATCAAGGGCCCCCTGATCCCCCACCCGGTACACCTGGACGAGAGCGGCGGGTTTTCCGTCAAACTGAGTGATGACGTCACTGTCTTCGAACCAGTCCACAACGGTTGCCACATCGCCGAGTCGCACACGGGTTCCGTCGGGCCGGGTGAGAAGAGGGATGGTCGAAAACTCCTGTCCCGTGTATTTCTGTCCCTTGGTCCGGATCAGGATTTCCCCGCCTTCGGTCTTTACCGAACCGCCGGGAAGGTCCAGGGAGGATCGACGGACCGCGGAAGTGACAGCGTCAAAGGAGAGGGAATATCGGCGCAGGGCTTCTTCGGAAACCTCGATGGAGATCTCGTATCGCCGCGTGCCGTCAACCTCGACCTGAGAGATGTTATCCGTTGCCGACAGGTCATCCCGTACCTGCTCCGCCAGATGTTTCAGGACTTTCTCGGAAACATCTCCATAAAGGGCCAGGGTGATAACCCTGCGGCGGTTCAGGTTTTCCGAGACTACGGGCTTTTCCGTTTCCTCAGGAAAGGTTTCAATCCGGTCCACTGCGGCCTTGATTTCGTCCCGAACCCGGGCAAGATCTGCATCTTCTTCCAGCTCCGCCGTGACCGTGCCCGTTCCTTCACTGGCCACCGACCGAATCTGCTTGATCCCTTCAATCCCGGCAATGGCCTCTTCCACCTTGATGCAGACGCCTTCTTCAACCTCATCGGGTGAGGCCCCCAGATAGGGGACTCGAATCGTGACGGTGTCCGATTCCAGCTCAGGGAAGACCTCGATCTTTATGGCAATCAGAGAAAGTACCCCCGCGGCAAGGAGAAAGAACATTAGAATGTTGGCCGTGACGTGGTTGGAGATGAACCAGGCGAGAACTCCCTTTTCCTTCATGGCCGGGTCTCTTCCTCATTCTTTTCGCGATCGATGAGACCGTTGTCGGGCCCGCCGGCTTCCCGGACCACCATGCCGTCTGTCACGACATCGAGGGCACTGACCACAATCCGGTCTCCGTCACTGAGTCCCCGGGAAATATAGGCGAAATCCCTGTCCGTTCGTGCTGCCTCCACTTTACGGATTTGAAGGGTGTTTCCCGAAACAACCCATACGGTTTGATCGGCCCGGAGTGCATGGCGGGGAATGGGAACCACGCCGCTCATCGTCGTTCCATGAATGGAAACATCGACGAACATTCCCGGAATGAGAAGAACGGGAGAATCCCCCTCGGAAAGAGAGTGAGTCACTTCGACAATGACATGCACGACCCGTGTTATGGGATCGATCTGTCCCTCGGTCCGAACGACCCTGCCTTCCCAGTTCACCCGTTTCCCGGCAAAGGTTGTCGCGACCGTGCAGGGAGTTCCGCCGGACATCGTCCCGTTTCCCTTCAGAGGAGAAGAAAACCAGGCCAGTTCATCATTTTCAAGGGGAACCGGAATTTCGATGACATCGGTTCCATATACGGTCGCAATGGGCTGTCCGGCGGGAAGAAACTGCCCTGCATCCACGCTTTCCGATAAGACTCTGCCGTTGAAGGGGAGCGTCATTCGGGTGCGGGACAGGTTTAATCGGGCCGTCTCCACTCCCGCCTGAGCCGCGGCAAGATCGGCCCGCGCTCTGGCAACCTGTGTGTCCCTCACGACCAGAGGGGACGGAGGCTCTTCTCCGGGGTGCAGGAAATTCCATTCACTACGTGCAACCTCCGCTTCGGCGAGTTCCATGTCGAGGGCCACCGAAGCGCGGGCCAGGTCGGCTTCCGCTCTCTGGACGGCGAGATCATAATCTGCGGGCTCAATCGTCAGAAAGACTTCCCCGGAGCGGATAAAGCCACCGGAAACAAATGCCGGAAGAACTTCTGCAACCCGGCCTGAAACCTGAGGAACCACCTGAATCTGATGGCGGGCCCGGGCCGTTCCATTTCCCGAAATCGTAAGGGGAACGTCCACTGATTGAACGGTTTCAGTTTTTACCAGGGGGCCCGGAGTTTCCGGGGACCTCTGTTCCGGGCTCTTTCCCGTGGCGATGAGAATACCTGCAAGAATCATGGATATGGCCAGCACCAGGACGACGTATGCGCCCTGCCGGATTCGGTCAGTCATGGGAACCTCCTGGAGTCGTTGGCAATGGTTCATCGTTCATTTCTGCGGATGTTTCCCAATCTCCACCCAGGGCCAGGTAGAGATCGACGCGAGCCGTCCACAGTTCGTTCAGGGCCAGAAGATACTGGTTCTCCGCCGATCGGGCCTGGCGTCCGGCATCGAGAAAGGTCAGATAGGGAGAGATCCCCCCGTTATACCGATCACGGGTCAGGGTTTCCGCTGCCTTTGCTTCCCGGACGCGGATACCCGATTCCTGCAGGATAGTTCGGGCGGAGGATTCTCTTACGAGGGCATCTTCCACCTCCCGGAGCGCGGTCAGGACCCGCCCCGCGTATGTGGATGCGGCGGCGTCCATCCGTGCCCGGGATGCCCGTACCTCCGCCCGTAGCTGCCCGCCCTTAAAGAGAGGGGTTACGATCCCGAGAATGGCGGAATAGATCAGCCCATCGGAGGAGGTCAGGTTCTTCAGGGTGTCGGACCTTGTGCCCACGGCGCCGGTCAGGGAAAGAGAGGGGAAGAGGTTGGCCATGGAGGCTCCAACCCGCGCGGTGGCCGCCATGGCACGGAACTCGGAACCCCGGAGATCGGGTCGGCGGTCGAGGAGATCTCCGGGAAGACCCGGAGGAACCAGCTCCGGAATGGGCATGGTTTCCAGAGAGGCGGGT
Source organism: Thermoanaerobaculia bacterium (assembly GCA_035593605.1). Taxonomy (NCBI): domain Bacteria; kingdom Pseudomonadati; phylum Acidobacteriota; class Thermoanaerobaculia; species Thermoanaerobaculia bacterium. Next base: position 28,811 of record DAOSWS010000015.1, read on the forward strand.
TGGACAAAACCCGTACCCGGCTTCTTTCCGGTGAGAACGTCGATCGCGTGAAGGGAAAGCTTCACCGATCGGGTCAGCTCTTCCACTCTGACCTTTGCTGAGGCCAGGTTCTCCCGGGCCCTGCGGAGATCCAGGGAAGAAAGGAGACCGTTCGCGTACCGCAGCTCCATGCTCTGCACCGAGTCGGACCAGCTTTGCAGATCCCTTCGTGCGAGTTCGAGCTGATTCTGCAGGGCGGCCGTCTGAACCCATGCCCGCACTGTGGAAGCGACAACCGTATGGATCAGAGCTTCCCGATCGGCCTCCACGGCAAGGAAGTCAGCCTGCGCCGCCTGCCGTGTCCGGGAAAGCCGGCCAAAGAGGTCGACCTGGTAACTGACGCTGAGATCGAGGGAATAGGTCGTCGAATAGACGGAAGTACGTCCAATTGAGGGAAGGACAAATGAGGTCTTTTGCCTCGAGCCGCTTCCATCCATCTGAGCCTGAGGCCAGAGGCTTCCCCGAACGGACTCCAGAGTGGCCAGGGCCTCCGCCACCTTTGCCCCTGAGGTTTGAAGATCGATATTGTTTTCCAGGGCTTCCTCTACGAGACGATTCAATTCGGGCTGATGAAACCGCTCCCACCAGCGGGAAACGGCCGGTGCTTTCCCGCTATCAGGATGAGGATCGTGGATGTAGGCTTCTGCGGTTTCGGCGGGGTTGACCGGACGGATGGGTTCCGGTCCAAGGTGACAGGCTGTGGAATATCCGGTGAGGAGTATGACCAGGAGTCTCAAGATAGAATTACGCATGGTCAGCACGTCTCCGTGAAACGACGAATACCTGCCGAAGAGAAGGTAACCACATGGCGGATCAGGGTCTCCAGATCGAGCCTGGCGATGATCTCGGGTTTCATGTCCCGAAAAAAGCCCTGCATGTGAACCAGGTGAAAGACCTGGCCCACCACAGACATCATGCAGAGTTGAAGATGGGGCGATTGTAATCCGGGGCATGCATTCTTGAGGGCGTACACGGAGGCTTCCATCGTTGGCTGGATCATCTCTTCGCTGAAGAGGGATTTCGGGAGAACGGGATGGAGCATTTCCCATTGAAGGATTCGGATAAATCGGGGTCCCTCGGTTGGGTTCAGAAGGGGTTCGAGAAAGGAACGGACAAAAGCATCCAAAACGTCTTCAATGGATGGGGGAGGATCTTTGCGTTCTGCGACTTCAGTAATGCGTTGAACCCGTAATTCTGTGAGCCGGGATAGAGTTGTTCGAAAGAGTGTTTCATACAACTTTTCCTTGGACCCAAAGTGGTAGTTGACCGCCGCGATGTTGCACCCGGCCTCCGAGGTGATATCCCGGATGGACGTAGCTTCAAAACCCTTTTCGGAAAAAAAGAATTCCGCGGCCTTCAGGATTCGATCCCGGGTTACCAGAGATTCCGGGTCCTGGCTTATTTCTCTCATAACGACTCCTGGCAAGAATTAAACGTATGTTCAAAACATATATTTAAAACGACCGTTTGTCAAGGGGGAAACTTCAGAAAGAGAAATCAACGACAGGTTGAATTATTTTCCTCCGACAGCCATGGCTTCCAGGCGCTTGATTCTTTCCGGAATGGGGGGGTGGGTCGAAAACCAGGAGGCCATTCCACCCGAGAAGGGGTGGACGATGAACAGATGGCTCGTGGCTTCGGAGCCCCGGAGGGGGACCCGGCGGGAGAGTTGTCCCAGCTTGGCCAGCGCGCTGGCAAGGCCGCGGGGGTTTCCGGAAATCTCGGCACCAACGCGGTCAGCCCGGAATTCCTTGGCCCGGCTCATCGCCATCTTGATCAAAAGGGCCGCGATGGGCAGAATGATCATGGCGATCAGAGCCAGGGCATTCCCCGCACCTTCTCGGTCACGGCTTCCTCCGGAGAAAAGGAAGATGCGGGGCAGGAAGGCAATGGCCCCGGCCATCGTCGCCGCAATCGTTCCGATCAGCATGTCGTAATTCTTGATATGGGCGAGCTCATGGGCCAGGACACCTTCGAGTTCATCCCGGTTCATTGACTCCAGGATCCCCGTCGTAACCGCTACCACGGCATGGTGATGGTCCCGTCCCGTGGCAAAGGCATTGGGCTGGGCCTGGGGAATGATGGCGATTTTGGGCATGGGGAGGCCGGCACGGGAGGCAAGAGTCTGAATTAAAGAATAGAGCTCCGGGGCCTGGGCCTCGGTCACAGGTTTGGCGCGGTACATCGCAAGGACAATCTTGTCGGAAAAGAGATAGCTGCCCAGGTTCATGATTCCGGCAAAGATAAGGGCCATGATCAGGCCCTGACGGCCTCCGAAGAGTTCACCGGCAACGGCCAGCAGGGCCGTGAGAAGAAACATAAAGAAAAAGACGCGAAGCGTGTTCATGACTCAGTCCTCCTGTAATGAACCGAACATTCAAAAAAACATTTGGGAGAGCGGGACTATTCCAGGATCAGAGATGATGCTGGATGGCACCGAGCAGTTTGGAAAGCCATTTTCTGTCGGTTTCATCAAAGGCATCGGGTTCCGTGGAATCGACATCCAGAACGGCGATGAGGTCGCCCTTGGGATTAAAGACGGGAAGAACAATCTCGGAGCGGGACCGGGCATCGCAGGCGATATGATCGGGGTGCAGTCGGGTATCGGGAACCACGATGATCCGCTTCTCCCTGGCCGCCTGTCCACATACTCCCCGCGTAAAGGCGATGGTCAGACATCCCGGGGTCCCCTGGTAGGGGCCGATCACGAGGAGGCCGGGCTGGGTTACGCGATAGAAACCTACCCAGAACATATGGGAATGGAGAGTATGGAGCAGGGAGCAGAGCGTGGACATGATGGCGATCTCATCCAGCTTTTCCTTCGGGTCGTGAATCATTTCGTTGAAGGCTTTCCAGGCATACTCGTAAGCTACATCCTTGGTCATCGTGCCGAGTTCGCCATCGGTAAGTGTCCAGGTCATGCCCGGCTGCCTTTTATTTGAAAATTCATATCCTCATTATTATACACGGGTCCCGGGCATTTCGAAGACTCCTTCAGGATATATAATGGTCTATGATCCCAATCGGGAGGAGTGCCATGAATCGAATCATGATCGGAATCTTTCTTGCCGTAAGCCTGTTTGCAGCAGCTCTCCATGCGACGTACTCCATCGTGGCCTGGGATGGTGAGGAAATGGGGGTGGCTGTACAGAGCCACTGGTACTCGGTCGGGACGGTCGTATCCTGGGCAGAGCCCGGATTGGGGGTGGTGGCGACTCAGTCCTTCAGTGAAATCGCATACGGTCCACTCGGGCTTCAACTCCTCAATGCAGGCTATTCACCGGCGGATGCCCTCACCATGCTTCTGGCCGCCGATCCTCAGCGGGAGGCCCGCCAGGTTGCCCTTCTTGACATAAGCGGGAGAGTCGCCGCCCATACGGGAAACCGATGTATCCCGAAAGCGGGCCACATTGAAGGCGATCACTTTTCGGTGCAGGCCAACCTGATGATGCGGGATACCGTATGGAGTGCGATGGCGGAGGCCTTTCGATCTTCTGAGGGGCAGCCTCTGGCCGAAAGGCTGATCCAAGCCCTTGAAGCGGCCGAAGGGGAGGGGGGAGATATCCGTGGACGCCAGTCCGCTGCACTGCGCGTTGTAAAAGTGAAACCTCAGGGAGCCCCCTGGAAAAACGTCGTCGTGGATATCCGTGTAGATGATTCGACCGAACCTCTGGCTGAACTTCGCAGGATCTGGGGTGTCCATCGCACATACGATGCCATGAATGCCGGAGACGAGGCCCTTGCCTCGGGGGATGTCTCCCGGGCGATGAAGATGTACGAAGAGGCCGCCGCCCTGAGCCCCGACAACGTGGAGGTACGGTTCTGGCAGGGGGTGACCCTGTGGGAATCGGGAGAGAAGAAAAAGGCTATGGCGGTTCTACAGCCTATCCTGGAAAAGGAGGAAGCCTGGAGGGAGGTCCTGATCCGGCTTCCGGAGGCGGGCCTCTTTTCGAAGGAGGATGTCTGGGATATCATCCGGGGATCCGTGGGGAAGACGGTCCATCCGCCAACAACTTCCCCCTGATTGAACGTACTCATTGATGGGATCGGAAAACGGTCCTATACTGGGTGGTCGTCATCCTACCGGGAGTCCGCCATGTTTCGAAACCCGTCTATTCGCACCCCAATATCATGCCTGCTCTTTGCGGGACTTCTGATTTTTTCCCTTTCTTCCTGCAGCCGCGCCCGGGGAGAAACCCCGGACATCGGAGTCCCGTACAGGGATACCACCGTAACCCGTTCCACCTTCCGCACGGTCGTCACCGCGGACGGATCCGTGGAGCCCATTGACCGGGTGGAAATCAAGTCCAAGGCGAGCGGTCAGATCATCACCCTCCCTGTGGAGGAGGGAGATTCGGTCAGGAAGGGACAGCTGATTGCCCGCCTCGACCAGAAGGATGAGACGGCCGCTGTCGCACAGGCCAGTGCCGATGTCGATATCGCCCGGGCTCAGCTGACCAGCGCCCAGCGGGCGTATGAGCGGAGGGAAAACCTTCTTCAGCAGAACCTCATCTCCCAGGAGGAATACGATGGACAGGCCCTCCAGCTGGCCGTGGCCAAAGGGAACCTTCTGCGGGCCACGACGACCCTGGACCGGGCCCAGGAGAGGCTGGACGAAGCTGTTGTCCAGGCGCCCGTCTCCGGCATCGTTTTGAAAAAGTACGTGGAGGAAGGCCAGATCATCTCGTCGGGAACCAGCACGGTCACCGGAGGGACGGCCATCGTGGACATTGCCGATCTGCGGAGCGTCTATATCGTGGCAGGGATTAACGAGATCGATATCGCCTCCGTGAGGGTGGGACTGCGGGTCGGTGTGACAACGGATGCCTACCCGCAGGACCGGAATCGGGGCATCGTCGTCCGGATTTCGCCCGAGGCCCGACTGGATCAAAACGTCACTCTCTTCGACGTGGTCGTCAAGGTCGAAAACCCGGACCTTCGCCTCAAACCGGGGATGAACGCCCACATCACCATCCCGGTGATCGAAAAGCCCGATGTGCTTCTCCTTCCCGTTCTGGCTGTCCAGGGAGGGAAAAACGGGGAAGAGGAATATGTTTACGTGAAATCCCGGGCCGGGTATGAACCGAAGCCCGTGAAGATCGGCCTTCGCAACTTCCGCGACTGCGAAGTTCTTGAAGGGCTCGAGGAGGGTGACGTGGTGGGAATCCCCATGCGGACCCAGCTGAAGGAGGAGAATGACCGCCGGGAAAACCGGTTCCGAAGCAGCCGGGAGCTGGGAATCGGCTCCAGATCCCCCCGATCCTGATCCCCATGATGATCCTGGAAAACATCCGTATCGCCATCCAGAGCCTGGCGAAAAACCCGCTTCGATCGATGCTGACCCTGATCGGAATCGCCGTGGGGATCGCCGCCGTACTCTACGTTGTCACTCTGGGAGAGGTAACCCAGCGGCGGATCCAGGCACAGCTGGAATCGCTGGGATCCAACGTACTTGTTATCCGGCCCGATTTCGGATCTTCCCGGGGCGTTCGAACGGGAAGCAGTGTCGTGAGCCTGACCTGGGACGATGCGAAGGAGATCGATAAGGTATCCCGGGTGATCGAGGAAGTATCCCCGGTCAAATCCGAGTCCGGAATTGCGGTCTACCGGGATCAGAACTGGACGACACGGATCACCGGAGTCACGCCATCCTATTTCGAGATCAACAATGAACAGCTGACCGGGGGTCGGTTCATCGAGGAAGAGGACGACGCCCGGCGTATGAGAGTGTGCGTCCTGGGAGCCACCGTCCGGGGCAACCTGTTCGGCGACGCCTCTCCCGTGGGGGAGGATATACTGCTCCGGTCCAAAAGATTCAAGGTTATCGGGGTCCTCAAAGCCAAGGGGGAGAGCTGGTCCAGCCCCGACGACCAGGTCTTCATTCCCATCACAACGGCCCAGGAACGTATCTTCGGCACAACCTACCTCTCCTCCATCCTGGCCCGCCTCCGCGCACCCTCGGATATCGATGAAGCCTATTTCGACATTGAGACCACCCTGCGGAGCCGCCACCGGATCTATCCGAGCCAACCTAACGACTTCCGGGTCATGCGGCAGGACTTCTTTCTCACCACGATCCAGGACACCAACCGGGAACTTGCGCGGTTTATCATCCTGATCGCCCTCGTCTCTCTGGTCGTGGGAGGGATCGGAATTGCCAACGTCATGCTCGTGAGCGTGACGGAGCGGACCCGGGAAATCGGTCTCCGCCGCGCCATCGGGGCCCGCCGGCGCCATATCATCTTTCAGTTCCTGTCCGAGGCCGTGGTCCTCTGTCTCCTGGGAGGCATGGCCGGGCTGATCCTGGGGACCCTCTTCAACCGGTTCCAGATCGGAGCGGGGTGGATCATTATATGGAACTGGGTCTTTTACAGCGTGGCCATCTGCGGGGCCGTCGGCGTGGCGGCAGGACTCTATCCCGCTCTCCATGCGGCTCATCAGGACATCATCGAATCCCTCCGTTACGAGTGACGTTCAGGCCAGGAAGCCGTGAAGGGCCGCGCAGGATACAGCGGAACCGACTTCCTTCATCCAGCCAACGTGGTATTCCTTTACGGTAATCCGTTCGAACCCGATTCGGGAGAGCAGGTAGAGGACGCCGGCGCCGCAGATGCGGTGCTTTTCTCCCTTTTCGGACAGGAACGAAACCATCTCCAGCCGGTTCCCCTCGCAGCAGGCACGGAGAAAGTCCCGGTCTCCCCGCTCGATTTCGGCCATGAAGGAATCCGATACCGGTTCGGGATCCCCGTACCGTGGCCCGACGTGGGAGAGGTCGATCCCCGCGACAAATCGGACCGTGGTCTCTTCACGCAGCTGCAGGAAAAAATCTTTGATCATCTCGAAGTAGGCATCATCGGGCAGGTCACCCGAGGGGTCCAGGCTAACGAGAAAGGGGAGGATCCGGAAGCTGTCAGCACCGAAGAGCTTCTGCAGGAAGAGAAGCTGAAACTCGATCGAGTGCTCCGCGGTGTGGGCCAGGAGGTCCATGTCCTCTCCGTGGCCGGTTTTTTCGATCCACAGCTTCGCGGCCTCTTCGTTGAGAGGAGTCCTTCCGAGCGGAGTCTCGAAGGGCAGGGGGCAGAGGGCTAGAGGTTGAGAGAGGCCCTGGTGGGCCACGCCGAGGAGAACCACGGTGAGATCTTCCACGGAGGGAAGGCCGTCGTAGGCGGCTGAATAGGCCGGAACGGCCAGAGAGAGGTCCAGATGGGGCGCCACGATGAGATCGGGAAAATCAGGGAGAAATCTACCTCCAGGCAGGAACGGTTCCAGGAACGATTCCAGGGCCTCTTTTGAATCCGGATAGGCATTGCCCGCATGGGCCGCCGATCGGACGCCGGTTTTAAGAATGGCGGACACCTTCTCTCCCGCAAGGATGTCGAAGGTTTGTCCGAAAAGCAGTCCCTTGGACTCCAGGTCGGCCACGAGCTGGTCGAGCTCTCCCATGCCGGGAAGGACGCCGAAGGCCCGGAAGAACCCCATTCGCAGGTCCTCGATCGTTCTGCTCCCATCCATGAGGGCGACCAGGTGGGCGGTCTGGGGGTTCAGCAGGAGGGTCTCCCGGAAAATCCCGAGGGGATCCCGAAAGATCACGACGGGCTGGCCGCCCTGGGCGACTGCGGGAAAGGCTTCAAGGGGACGGATATGGGGGCGGTTTTCTCCAATCATCATCTTGACTCCTGAAAACGGGCACGTTTTGTACGGATCCTGCCTACGATACCGCATCTTTCCTCCAATCACAAACAGGCTCTGCGATTGCAAAGACCAGGCCTTTTTGTTACCATCCCAACGTGAAGAATCTCGTGGTGCTTGGCATGCAATGGGGAGATGAGGGCAAAGGCAAGATCGTCGACCTTCTGATCCCCGATTACGACATCAACGTACGTTTCCAGGGCGGAAACAATGCCGGACACACGGTGAAATTCGGCACCCAGCACTTTGCCCTCCATCTTATCCCCTCCGGAATCCTCCATGAAGGCAAGATCTGTGTTCTGGGCAACGGCATGGTTATCGATCCCGAGGCGCTGACCTCTGAAATGGAACACCTCCGGTCCCGGGGAATCAGGATGGACGGCAACCTCTTCATCTCCGACCGGGCCCAGCTGATCCTTCCCCACCATAAACTGCTGGATAAAGCCCGTGAGGACAGCCTCAAGGAGCGAAGCATCGGCACCACGGGACGGGGAATCGGACCTTCCTACGAATCGAAAATTTTCCGGTACGGACTTCGTACGGGAGATCTCCAGGACCGGGACGTAATGAAGATGAAGCTGGACAAGCTGATTCCCGCACTGAGCGGACTGCTGGAGAAGGTCTACGGCGTCACCTCCCCCGGCGTGGAAGAAACGATCCAGTTTCTTGACACCTATATGGAATCGATCCTGCCCCACCTGGCCGATACGGCGGTTTTGATTAATTCAATGGGCCAGATCGGCCGTTCGATCCTCTTTGAGGGTGCTCAGGGGACGATGCTGGATGTCGATCATGGCACCTACCCCTTCGTCACCTCCTCCAACTGTACGGTCGGGGGCGTTCTCACCGGGTCCGGCGCTTCACCCCACCTTCTCGGGTCGATCATGGGAGTCCTCAAGGCGTACACCACCCGCGTGGGTGGAGGTCCTTTCCCGACGGAGCTGAAGGATAAGTTCGGAGACAAACTGAGAAGCCGTGGGAACGAGTTCGGAACGACCACCGGCAGGCCCCGGCGGACAGGGTGGCTTGACCTGGTGGCGGCGCGGTACGCCGTTATGCTGAACGGCATCAACCAGATCGCCCTTACCAAGCTGGATGTCCTGGACGACTTCGAGGAAATCCCCATCTGCACGAAGTACCGGCTCAAGGGTACCGTCGTGGAATCCCCGCCGGCGGCGGACAAGGCCATGGCGAAGGTTTCCCCCGATTTTGATCACCTCCCCGGATGGGCCGAGCAGACGACCAGTGTGACCCGTTATGAAGACCTGCCCGCCAATGCCCGCCACTACGTGGAATATATCGAGGACTTCCTCAAGGTGAAAGCCACCATCATCTCCACCGGCCCCAGGCGGGAAGAGACGATCGTTCGAAACTGACAGTAGTCCGTAGACCATACCCTTCAAATCTTTGATCTTACGGGCATCCATTCGGCTTGCCAGGTTACTTTGTAGACATCTTGGATCTCATGGATAGCCAGTAAACAGTAGGATCTCCACCCCCAATTAATAAACTCCGGGAATTCCTGATATGGAGAGCACTCGGTCAAGGAATTAAATGAAATGGAATGATTTTGGAGTAAGGGACTTTTGATTTTGGGCATCTTCGTGCAAAGGGTCTGAGGTTTCATCCCACCTTAATCAATAAATCCATAAAACTCATCCACCCATAAAACCTAAAACTATTCTTACTTCACCTTCTGGAACTTCTCGATGTCCTGGGAGGCGCCGAGGACGATCAGGATATCGCTTTCCTTGAGGATAAAGTCGGCGGTAGGGGCCAGGATGAAGCGGTAGGGGACGAGCTCCTCGATCGCGATGACGTTGATGTTGTACCGAGCCCTGAGATCGAGGTCCTTCAGGCTCTTTCCCTGGAAGGAAGCCGGTGCGGCGAACTGGATGAGGTTATGGTTGTCGTCTAAGGGGACGTAATCCAGGATATTCCCGGAAATGAGGCTCTTGGCGAGCCGGAAAGCCATGTCCCGCTCGGGCTGGATGACCTCGTTGACCCCCAGCTTCTCCAGGATCTGGCTATGGTCCTCGTCCAGGGCTTTGGCGATGATGTGCTTCACCCCCATCTCCTTGAGGTAGAAGGCGATCAGGACGCTGGCGCTCAGGTTGGTGCCGGTAGAGATGATCACGGAATCCATGGACTCAAGGCCCAGGGAACGGAGCTGTTCCTTGTCCGTGGCATTGAGGATCACGGCCTGGGTGGCGGAAGAGCTGATCGATTGAATCCGCTGGCGGTCCTGGTCGATGGCGATGACTTCGTGGCCCGCGTCAAAGAGGGACTTGGTGAGGTAGTACCCGAAGGTGGAAAGTCCGATCACGGCAAATCGTTTCACGTTGGTCCTCCTATCCGATCATCATGTCTTCTTCGGCGTATTCGATGTCCACGGTCCTTCCCGTGGGCGTCAGCATGTACGCGAAGGAGAGCACTCCGACCCTCCCGATGAACATGAGAATCGAAATGAGTATCTTTCCAAAGGATGTCAGCTTGTTCGAGGCGCCCATGGAGAGTCCCACGGTGCCAAAGGCCGATACGGTTTCAAAGAGGTAGGACAGAAAGGGATCGCGTCCCTCGGGCGATACCCTCTCGAAGTGGCTTTCGAACTGGAGAAGGAAGACGGATGCCATGACGACGGCCAGGGCCAGGAGAGCCAGGGCCTGGCCCCGAATGACCGTCGCGGAGGGGAGGCTCCTTCGAAAGAGCGCGGCCCGGCTTCGTCCGCGGAACTTACTCCAGGCCGTGGCCAGGAGAAGGGCCAGCGTGGTGGTCTTGATCCCGCCGCCGCAGGATCCCGGAGAGGCCCCGATAAACATGAGAAAGAGCATGAAGGTCAGCGTTGCCTCATGGAGCTTTGTCGTGTCAATGGAGTTGAATCCGGCGGTCCGACAGGTCACCGACTGAAAGACGGAGATCAGGACCTTCTCTTCCAGGGGTTTGCCTTTCAGGGCCCCGAACTGTTCGGAGGTGAAGAAGACCAGGGTCCCGAGCAGGATCAGGATCACGGTCGTGATCAGAACGGTACGGCTGTGAACGCTCAGACGCTGCTTCCGGATTTTCTTTGACACAAGCCTCTGCTGAAGCTCGTAAATGACGGGAAAGCCCAGGCCGCCCAGGATGATCAGCGTGAGAATGACGCCATTGAGATAGGCATTGGATGCGTAGGTGATCATACTGGTGGAAAAGAGGGAGAACCCGGCATTGCAGAACGCGGACACCGAGTGGAAGACCGCCAGGACGAGCGCATGGGGCCAGGGGAACTCTCCGACCCAGAATCCGAAGAGCAGGATAGCTCCCAGGCCTTCGGTGATGAGTGTGAAAACAGCGATGGAACGGACGAGCCGGAAGATGTCCGCGCGGGGGGCCTGGGTAAAGACGTCCTGCATGATCAGCCTCTGGCGGTAAGAAATACGTTTTCCGATCACTCGGAAGATCAGGACGGAAAGCGTCATGACCCCGATCCCGCCGATCTGAATGAGAATCAGCAGAACGATCTGTCCGAAGAGGGAAAAGAAGGAGCCTGTATCCACGACAATCAGGCCCGTGACACAGACGGCGGATGTGGACGTAAAGAGGGCGTCGATCGTGGGTAAGGGATCGGTTCCCGCCCTTGAGACCGGGAGAGAAAGGAAAACCATGCCGATCAGAATCAGAGCGGCAAATCCCAGGGCCAAAAGGGCGACCGGGTGAAGACGGGCTGCAAAGCGCTGCAGCGTATGCAGGGGCTTCATGGATCGTTAAACTCTTATTGTACACCCGATGGATGGGATCAGATTTGATTCTCCGGGGACGATGTCAGGTGTGCCGGGGTCGGCGCAGGTAGAGGGACCGGGCAAATCCGCCCAGGCTGATGAGGAACCAGGCGGCTTCGATCATAAAAGCCGGGAGGTTGAAGTCTTTCGTCAGGGAAACCATGATCATGGCCGCTCCGAGGGCATTGAGCAGGGAGTATGCCGGGTGATCCTGCCGTATTTTTCCGATCTGAAGGAGGAGATAGATTCCGAGAATGACAATGACGCCGAGAATCCCCGTCAGGGTAAGCAGGTTGGGCATAGGCACCTCTCAGGCCCGGAAAATCCGGTGAAATTCTATCGATTCGGCAGCCATGACCAGGGCCAGGGGAGGGAAATCCTCTGTCCGTTCGATCAGGCTCTGGTAGTAGGCTGCGTAGGCTTCCGTCGTCTCATCACGATCGGGTGGCCGAATCCCGAGAAAGACGAGATTGGATCCACGGGATGCCTCCCGGATCACGTTAAAAACCTCATCCTGCCTGCTCACGTGGACCACCGGTTCCGCTTCAATTCGTCCCGCCTCAATCAGCTTGGACAGGGTCCGTTCGGCTTCTTCCTTCTGATCCGGGGAGGTGACGATGGTGTTGAGGACCAGGTGGGCATGGCGCCACGCGCGGCTGGTCTCCAGGAGGTACGCCAGCGCAAGCATGAAGTTGGCATTTTTTCTCTCCCGCCCCCACCAGACGTCGATCCTGAGATCCTGATGCCACGTGGGAGGAATCCTTCCCTCACGTACGATGATGACGTTTTTGTGGTTCCGGTGTATGGCATTGAGAAGGATGGCGTACTCTTCCATGTTCTCCGTCCGCTCGGTTTCGCCGATCAAAATCGTGTTGGGGAAGATCGGGCCGAACCCGTAGGTCTGAACCAGCTGATAGGCTCCCTGCAAAGGAGTGGGAGCCCGGACTATTTTTACAAGTGCCGTAACCCGCTGTTTGTCCAGGTAGTTCTGGATCGTCTCTGTGACCTGGCGGACGCGCTGACCTTCGGGGGGAAGAACGGTTGCAACGGTGAGAAGGGAGTTCCCGTGGGCGATGGCGTCCGCCAGTTCGATCAGGTACCAGCGGGTGGTGGGAACCCCCGAGAGAACGAGGATATTGGGCCGCCACGTCCGTTCATCGGGGACCTTGCCCGACAGGCGATAGACGATGTTCTGAATGATGAGCATCAGAATGCCGTACCGGATATCACCCCAGTTTGCGCTCAGGCGTCTGCGCTGCATGACGGTGTAGATGAGAGAGGTAATAATAACGGCGATGATCGTGGCCCCCGCGTTGATCATCAGCATGACGGCCAGGCATCCGATAGCTCCCGCTGCGGATATGAACCAGGGAATCCGGAAGGTGGGCCGCCAGGAAGGACTGCCGATGAGCTGCTCCAGAGCCGATGCCGTGTTCAGCAGGCCGTAGGATGTGAGGAAGAACATGGACAGAACCGGGGCGATCATGTTGAGATCTCCCGCCAGGATGGTTGCGGTTGCCAGGCCGAAGGCGACGGCGGTTGCAACCCTGGGATCGTCTCCCTTGCCATATCCTTTCCCCAGGAATCGGGGGAGTATTCCGTCCCGGGCCAGGGCCTGCAGGGTCCGCGGGGCGCCGAGGAGGGATCCCATGGCGCTGGAAAGAGAGGCACCCCAGAGACCCAGGATGACCAGATGGCCAAAACGGGCGACCTGCCGCATGATGAGCGTATCGGTGAGAAGGAGGTTGCGGTCGTGAACGACGGAATTCAAAAAGATGGGAATGGCAAGGTAAACTGCGTACCCGGTGATGACCGCCCCGATCGTACCCACAGGCAGGGACCGGGCGGGATTTTTCAGGTCTCCTGACATGGCGATTCCGGCTTCGATTCCCGTTACAGCGGGAAAGAAGACGGCAAAGACCACCCAGAACGAACTTGTAATCGGGGGTGTCACCACTTCAGCCTGGATTCCGGAGGGTGTGCCGCCCATGAAGAACGAAATGAGAGATAGAGCGATGAAAGCAAGAATGACGAACTGGGACTTCAGGGCGAGGTCGGCCGATTTATAGGCCAGGGCGGTGAGGGCCAGAAGGGTGACCACCCCCACCATCTTCGGGTCAAGCATGGGGAAAAGATCGACGACCGATTCGGAAAACCCCGTAACGTAAAACGCGATGCCGAGGGCCTGGGCAAAGAAGAGGGGAATTCCGATCGCGGCTCCGGCTTCCAGGCCGAAGGATCGGGAGAGCATGAAATATGCGCCCCCCGCCCCGATCTTCATGTTCGTGGCCATGGCGGCGATGGAGAGGCCGGTCAGGAAGGTGATGGAGCAGGCCATCGTCACGATGAGAAGGGTGAGGGGGAGCCCCACGTTTCCCAGGACCCAGCCAAACCGAAGGTACATGATGACACCCAGAATCGTGAGAATCGAAGGGGTAAAGACTCCCTTGAAGGTGCCGAACTGGTATCCGCGGGTTTCGGGAGACGGGGTGATGGATGGCTGGGGTTCAGGGTCTGAAGGATTCGTCACAGGCTCAACTATACCCGTAATTTTCCCGCAGTCAAGAAAGAAGAACCCCGTTTTCCCGGGCAGGGAAAACGGGGAGATACTTCAGGCAGGAATGAGATCTAGAATCGGAAACGGTATCCGAGGAGTGCCGTGACCCCGTCCAGTTCCACATCCTGACGCCACAGTCTGGCTTCCGCCGTGCTCCATCGCGCTTCAACGCTCAGGGCTCCTCCGGAACGCTGGCGGATCTCGAATCCCACGACGGCATGGAATCCAAAGACATCGTCCTGGTCGGAATCGATGACCCGGTAGTAGTCGTCGTACACGTAATCGTAGACGTCATAGTCGAGGGTCTCTTCGACAAGATAGTACCCGACACCGGCGCCAAAGAAGGGGCAGAACCCGGTTCGATTGCAGGGCGAATAGCGAACCGTCAGCAGGAGAGGTACGATCTCGAGTTCGGAGTCGCCATAAATATCCGCGTCAAAGTCGGGATCGTAGTAGGAGTAGGTATCCCCGGATTTCTTTGTATAGTCGACGCCATACTCCAGTGTCGTATTGCGGGCGACCGGATGAACGTAGACGATGCTGAGGGTGGTCATGTTTCCATACCACGTGTCCAGGTAGTCCCCGTTCGGGCTGAAGGAACCGATCTTGATCCCGAATCCGCCATCTCCCTGAGCCAGAGCGGCCAGAGGGAGAACGAGAATCAGGCATACTGCAAACATTCGAGTTTTCATAGCGACCTCCTCATGGGTATTGTACTTCACCTTCGCTTTCAATGGATGAGGATCCGGACATATCCTGCCCGGTCTGAATGGAGTTGAGTCTGCGGTGCGGGGGCTGTAGAATGTCATCGTGTCCTCACGTTGCTTGATAGCAATCCTCGTGCCAGCTTTTTGGGCATTCCGGAAGAAAAGTTTGTCCGGTCCGGGGCACAGGATCCCGAAGGGATGTCATCCTCATGGGACAGAGAACATGGGCTGGGGTCATCTTCGATGGCCCCCTTTTCTCCAGGCGGGCCTGATCTTGTTCGTTCTATTGTCTCCAGGAAGCCCGCTCCGTGCGCAGGACCCGCTGCCGCTGACCGTCCCGCGCATCACCTTTCCGATACAGATCGACGGAAAGATCGAAGAGAGGGCCTGGCAGGAAGCCCTTACCTTCGATCTCAACTACGAGATATCCCCTGGAGACAATACCGCTCCACCCGTGAAGACGACGGTGCGATTCGCCTTTGACGGCGAAAACTTTCTTGTGGCCCTTTCCTGCTTTGACCCGGACCCGGACAGGATTCGGGCCCGCTATGCCGACCGGGACAGTGCCTGGGCCGATGATTTTGCCGGCATCATCCTTGACACCTTCAACGACCAGCGTCAGGCCTACGAGTTTTTCGTCAATCCCTTCGGCGCACAGATGGATCTGACACTGACGGAGCCGGAACAGGAGGACCGGTCATGGGACGGTATCTGGTCATCCGCAGGACGAATCACAGATGAAGGCTACGAAATCGAAATAGCAATTCCATTCAGGACTCTACGTTTCCCGAACCTGGACACCCAGGTGTGGCGGTTTCTCGTTATTCGGATCTATCCCCGGGAATTCCGACATGAAATCTCTTCTCAGCCCCTGGATAGAAATAAAAATTGCCTCCTCTGTCAGGCGGGTCTGATATCCGGAATGGAAGGGGCCCGCTCCGGACGCCAGCTGGAAGTGGTTCCCACGCTGACGGCTATCTCCACACAGGATCGGCCGGCTCCGGAAGAACCCTTTTCGGATCGGGAAAGCACCACGGAGATCGGTGTGAGCGGTACCTGGGGGCTAACCCCAAACCTGGCCCTTTCCGGCATGGTGAATCCCGATTTCTCGCAGGTAGAAACCGATTCCGAGGAGATCGATGTCAACCGTAGGTTCGCCCTCTATTACAGCGAAAAGCGGCCCTTCTTTCTGGAAGGATCCCGGTATTTCTCCACCTTTATGGATGTTTTTTATTCGAGAACCGTTGCCGATCCATCCTGGGGAGTCAAGGTGGCCGGCAAGGACGGACGGAATGGGTGGGGCGCCTTTATCGCCAGGGATACGGTGACCAATATTCTGATTCCGGGGAACCAGGGTTCCGATCTTCTCTTTCTGGATCAGGAAGTCCTGGACGGATCATTTCGGTACCGCAGGGACCTGGGACGGGACAGCACCCTCGGCGCGATCTACACGGGACGGCATGGGGACGGGTACACCTTTGACCTCATGGGAGGGGATGGCCGGTTCCGTCTCGCGGAGCATGACTTCATCAATTTCCTGGCCCTGTTCAGCCAGACACGAATGCCTGACCTGCCCGATGAGTCTGCCCATTTTGATGGAAGGGAGAGGGAAGGCGGTGCGACCTATCTGGCCTATGAGCATAACTCCCGGCACTGGACCTGGAATGCCGCCTTCCGCGATCTCGATCCCGATTTTCGGGCCGATCTGGGTTTTATCCCCAGGGTCGATTACCGATCCCTCTCTTCAGCCCTTGCCTACACCCATTACGGGGACGGGAGTGGGTTCCACCAGACGTTGTCTCCCGGCATCTACACGAGCTATACCGAAGACCATAGCGGGGAACTTTCCGACCGACTCCTGGGCGCGGAACTCTCATTCAGTCTGGCACGGCAGATCCACGGAGAATTCAACCTGGAGAGATCCCTGGAGCGGTACAATGGAGCCGACTATACGACGAACCAGGCCCATCTCTGGTTCAACAGCCGGTTTTCCAAGGCGATGACGCTCTATCTCAGCGTCAGCGCGGGGGATGGAATTGACTACACCAATGAGCGGCTGGCCGATCTCTTCGATTCACATCTCCAATTCGATATCCGGTTCGGGCGGCGTATCTTCCTCGATTTCAACCTCCGCCATCAGAGCCTCTCCATCGCACAGGGACAGATCTACACGGCATCCATCTACTATCTGAAGCTTCTGTACCACTTCAATAACTCGATTTTTCTCCGGACCATCCTCCAGTATGGGGATGTTAGGAGAGACGGGGATCTCTACGTGGATGACGTAAAGGAAAAAGAACGGTTTCTTGCGTCCCAGATTCTCTTTACCTATAAAATAAACCCCTTTACGCTGGCCTTTCTCGGCTATGCCGACCGGGGTATTGAGGAAAAAGATCTGGACCGCACCACGATGAACCGAACCCTCTTTCTGAAATTATCCTATGCCTTTCGTCCCTGAAACAACAGCGTATAATGGATTAGATTCATGCGGACTTTCTTTGTTTATCTTTGTCTGATTTTTCTGGGGGTCATCCTGATTTCTGCAGATTCTTTGCGGGCTGCGGATGGGAGAAGATCGATGGAAACGGACAATGGTCCCGGTTGTCCCGCACCGGCCGTCTCTCTCCGAAAAAAGGAAATCGACGTTCCCGAGCGAGGGTTCACGACGCTCACCCTGGATTGGAAAGAGGAGGAACCGCCATCTGGCGGAAACCTCTGTGACCATGAGACAGCCTGGGCCATCCTGGCTTCTTTCGGGCCGCCTTTTTTGCCGGCCAGCTCTTCACTGCTGGATTTCGGCCACTTTCTGAGCGATCGGGAGCCGGATGCTACACCGTTTCGAGAAGTTTTTCTGTCCATGGATCATTCCGCCCGGGTTGTCGTTCCCAACGGTCAAAGTGAGACGGTTCGAGTGGTTCTGGCCAGTGTGTCCTCTGATTCAGGCTCCCCGAGGATCCAGGCACCGGGACCGCTGAGTCCAGGATTTGGACTGCGGCAGAACCGGGTCTTCACGGCCGGGACACATGGAACCACTTGTGGTGATCTGCAGATCCATGTGCCCGTTTCGATCGATCTTGCCGATGATATTCTTTCGTTTCAATTGCGGATGTACTACCCCGCCGAGGCCCTGATCCTGACTTCGGTTCAAAAGGGAGCGGCCTTCAATTCCTTTTCTTTAAACTATCAGACCGGCTCCGGGGTTCTGGGTGACTTCGTGACGATCGCCGCAGCCGGCACGACAGCCATCGCTGTTGGAACCGGCACGGCGGTCATGGTGAACCTGGTCTTTGACGTGAATGTTGAAAATTGTGATGACGCCGTCCTGGACCTGGCCTTCCTCGAACCCTCGAAAAACGGGTATGCACTGGGAGATTACAGCGAATACACGGCCGTGACCCTCGATGGCTCCCTGACCGTCGACTGCCCGGCCAACCCCCCTCTGGGCAGTGTAACAAATTTTTCCCCTTCCAACGGAGCAACGGGCCTTCCCGTCGATCTTACCCTTGATTGGTCGGATGTTTCCAACGCAGACGCCTATACGTTCTACCTGGATCAGGTCAATCCACCGGTTCAGGTGGAGGGATCCGGCCTGGGAATAAGTGAAGCGGACCTGACAGATCTCCCCTGGGAAACAACGCTCTACTGGAAGGTTACGGCGTACAACGCCGGCAACCTCTGTTCTCCCGTTGAGGGACCGGTCTGGTCCTTTACGACGCAGTCTCAGCCCATCGGGCCCCGCCAGGTAGCAGACGGATCGGTGAGATTGGGTAAGGAAGGAGGCAATATTCTCCTGTTCTGGGGGCCGTCATGCGGGATCGCTTCGGATTACACCATCTACGAAGGTGACATCTCGGCAGGCCTGAGGCTGGGGACCTATACCCATAGGTCCCGGATCTGTTTTGACTCCAATTCCGATCTCCGGGAAGAGATCGATCCGAGATTCGACGCAGCGTACTACCTTGTCGTACCGCGCACCTCAACCGGAATTGAAGGCGGGTACGGTTTCGGGCGTCCTGCCGGGGACAACGATGCCGGTTGCCCCATTACGGGCCACCAGCCGGAAGAGTGTCCCTGAGGAAATGTATCTTTTAAAAGGCATGCATGTCCAGGAGGTCTTTCATGGCTGAAGCGCTCTACCTCGACTACAACGCGACAACTCCGGTCGATCCGGAAGTCCTGGATGCCATGGGACCCTACCTGCGCCACCACTTCGGGAATCCGTCTTCCTCTCATCCCTATGGTCAGCTGGCCCGGAAGGGCCTGGAGAAGGCGCGAGAAGAGGTGGCAGATCTTCTGGGATCGTATCCGGATGAGATAGTCTTCAACTCGGGGGGGAGCGAATCGAACAACCATGCGATCAAAGGAGTGGCCTTCGCTTTGCGGGAACGGGGTACTCACATTGTGACCTCCCTGATTGAACATCCGGCAGTCCTGGAGGTGTGCCGGTATCTGGAGGGAACAGGGTTCAGGATCACCCGGGTACCCGTCGATTCGCACGGTACCGTGGATCGGGAAGCTCTGCGGAAAGCCTTAACACGGGACACAATCCTTGTCTCGATCATGCATGCAAACAATGAGGTGGGTACGATTCAGCCCGTCAAAGAAATCTCTGACCTGGCTCATGAAGTGGGGATACTCGTCCATACAGATGCCGCCCAGTCAGTCGGGAAGATCGATGTGAGCGTCGAGGATCTGGGAGTGGACCTTCTCTCTCTGGCCGGGCACAAGCTCTATGCCCCCAAGGGAATCGGGGTTCTCTTTGTCCGCCGCGGCACTCCGCTTCATTCCCTGATTCATGGTGCCGGCCATGAACGCGGGAGAAGGGCCGGAACCGAGAATGTTGCTTACATTGTGGGTCTCGGGAAGGCCTGCGCCCTGGCGAAACGGGGTCTGGAAGAGCACGGCAGGTACATGAAAGAGATGAGAGATCTGCTTCATCGGGAGATAAAGATGGCTTTTCCGGATGTTGTGCTCAATGGCCATCCGGATTATCGTCTCCCCAATACCCTGAGCCTTGGATTTCCGGGCAGGATCGCCTCGGATATTCTGAACCGGCTCGAAACGGAACTGGCCGTATCTGCAGGTGCCGCGTGCCATGGCGAAGGCGTAACGGTCTCCCATGTCCTTGAGGCCATGGGTGTTCCCGCAAGGATCGCTATGGGAACGCTTCGCTTCTCCACGGGACGAATGACCTGTGAAGGAGAGATCACCCGGGCCGTGTCGATTGTAAGGCGGGCTCTTCAATAATTGTCTGCACATAGTCATGGGAATATGATCTATTTTAGTGTGAACGCATAAGATGAATATATCATAATATAATAAAATACATATCGTATATATGCTCAATTTATATTCGTAAACATTTGGACCGTTACCGGGATCGGCCTGCGGTACATATATAGAAAAAAACTAATTTCTATAGCAAGTAATATTCTCTGGATTTATTGACACAACTTAACGAATTTCGTACAATATGAAGAGCGTGATGGGATGGAGTTGCTGATGGGAATCCATCCTCAGGAGGTGAAGTCATTCTGAATGCAGATCGTTTCACCGCGGAAAGATTAAAATCCGAGGTGCCGGATATCCTTTATTTTGCCCGCAGGACGAAATCCCTGGAAGGATTTCGAAGGCGAATGATGGAACATATCCATGCGGTTGAGTACGAAACCTTTCACGACGGGAATGACCTTACGGATAAATCGATTATTCGCGTTCGTGATTGTGCGCGGACGATCCAGAGGATTTTTTCGTTGCGATCGGAAAACCGTTCCAAATTCTCAGTCCTGCAGGCTCTGAAAGATATTGCGTTGAACGTCGAACGTTCGGATCTCTCCCCGGCTTTTTATGCGGAACTTCTTCATCTCATGCTGGGACTGGAGGGAAGGGGAATCGAGAAGGATCTTGAAGCCCGTTATCTTACCCGGGTAAGCCTGCACGGCAGAGAGGCGGCACTCCACCGAAGCCGCCAGCTCGACATGCTGTCTGATGCCGTGGATGAGCGGATTGCGCGCTTTGTCACGGGTCTGGATGAAGATGCAGTTCATCGTCGAGGGAAGCGCGTCGAGAATCTCATGCATCAGCTTGGTGTGTCCTCTCAGCAGTGGAATGACTGGCGATGGCAGATGCGGAACGTTGTCCGGGATCCGAATCTCCTGGATCATCTGGTGACACTGCGCCCCGATGAGAAGAAGGCTGTCACACAGGCGAGGAAGGAAGGGATTCCCTTTGGAATCACGCCATACTATCTTTCCCTCATGGATGATGACCCCGGCCTGGGCCATGATATCGGATTGCGAGCGCAGGTTATTCCTTCGACCAAATATGTAAAGGGGTATCTCAGGGAGGAGCGTTCCTGTCTCGACTTCATGAAGGAAAATGACACATCTCCGGTTGAGCTGATCACGCGGCGCTATCCGGGCATCTGCATTTACAAACCCTTCAACACCTGCCCTCAGATCTGTGTCTATTGTCAGAGAAACTGGGAAATCGACGATGCCATGGCACCCGGAGCTCTGGCTCCGGGGAAACGGAGGATCGCTGCCGTTGAGTGGATACGCTCCCATCCTGCCATCCATGAGGTCCTTCTGACCGGGGGAGATCCCCTGGCCATGTCTGACGGACGTCTGGAGGAGATCCTGAATGATCTGGCAGCCATTCCATCCATCGAGCGCATCCGGATCGGGACCCGGACACTGGTCACGGTCCCCATGAGAATCACGGAGGAACTGGCAGATCTTCTTGCGCGGTATCGTATTCCGGGCCGCCGTCAGGTTTCCGTGGTCACCCATATTCAGTATCCCTATGAAATTACCCCGGATACGGTGACCGTCGTGGAACGGTTACGAAGCCGCGGTATCTCCGTCTTTAATCAACTTGTGTACACCTTTCACATTTCAAGAAGGTTCGAAGCCTATCTGCTTCGGCGAATTCTTGTTCGGGCGGGCGTGGAGCCCTATTACACCTTTAACACAAAGGGAAAGGAGGAGACAAAGGATTACAGGGTCCCGCTGGCGAGACTCCTCCAGGAACAGAAGGAAGAAGCTCGCCTTCTTCCCGGACTGGCACGCACCGATGAGGCCGTCTACAATGTCCCGGGTATGGGGAAAAACTATCTTCGCGCACGTCAGCATCGCGATCTGATCTCTATTCTTCCCGACGGGAGCCGTCTCTATGAATTTCATCCGTGGGAAAAAAATATTACGGACGACATATCCACGGTTCTTCACCAGGATGTGCCGATCCTTGACTACCTGAAACGGCTGGAATCCCTGGGAGAAGATACCTCTGAATATGAAACGATCTGGTATTACTTTTAGAGGCAGGAGTCGGCCGACAGGGAGTAGATGACAGAAAGGATTTATGTTACATTCAGGATCAGAGCCCCGGACTGATCCGGGGTATTCCACACAGGCATGAAGGAGGACATATGATCGATCGCATTCAACAACTTCTGGGTGAGGACGCAGAGAACCTTTTGAAACACGAATGCCGTACCGTACCCAAAGATCAGCTCCATCTTCCCGGAGAGACCTACGTGGACCGGGTTATGGTTCCATCAGATCGGTCTCCGGCCGTTCTTCGCAACATGCAGCATCTCTTCAATACCGGGCGACTTTCCGGGTCAGGATATGTCTCCATTCTTCCCGTCGATCAGGGGATTGAGCACTCAGCCGGAGCATCCTTCGCGCCCAATCCAATTTACTTTGATCCGGAAAACATTGTCAGGCTGGCCATCGAGGGCGGATGTAACGCCGTGGCTTCCACTCTCGGGGTGCTCGGATCCATCTGCCGCAAGTACGCTTATAAAATTCCCTTCATTCTCAAGATTAACCATAATGAGCTTCTTACCTACCCGAACAAGTTCGATCAGATTCTCTTTGCCGATGTGAAACAGGCCTTTGAGATGGGTGCGGTTGCCGTCGGGGCAACCATTTACTATGGTTCCGACGAGGCCACGCGTCAGATCCAGGAAGTCACCGAAGCCTTTCAGTATGCCCACGAGCTGGGAATGGTGACGATCCTCTGGGCCTATCTGAGAAATCCCGGATTCAAGTCCGATAAGGATTATCATGTGTCCGCAGATCTGACCGGTCAGGCCAACCATCTTGCCGCTACGATCGAAGCTGACATTGTCAAGCAGAAACAGCCTGAAAACAATGGTGGGTATAAGGCTTTGAAATTCGGAAAGACCTCGGAAAAGGTGTACACCGACCTCACGACGGATCATCCGATTGATCTGACCCGGTACCAGGTTGTCAATTGCTATATGGGCCGTGCCGGGTTGATCAACTCCGGCGGCGCGTCGGGACAGAACGACCTGGCTCAGGCCGTCCGTACCGCAATCATCAACAAGAGAGCCGGGGGCATGGGGCTTATTTCAGGACGAAAAGCATTCCAGAAGCCGATGAGCGATGGGGTGGAGCTGCTTAACGCTATACAGGATGTCTACCTTTGCAAGGAGGTTACCGTCGCGTGACGATTCACAAGGTTGTCCTTCTGCGCCACGGAGAGAGTACCTGGAATAAGGAAAACCGTTTCACGGGATGGACCGATGTGGATCTTTCCGAACGGGGAGTCCAGGAGGCCCACCTGGCGGGAAAAACCTTAAAAGAGGAAGGATTTACTTTCGACGTCGCCCATACGTCCGTTCTGAGACGGGCCATTCGAACCCTGTGGATCGTTCTGGATGAAATGGACCTGATGTGGATTCCAGTCTTTCGGCACTGGAGGCTTAACGAGCGGCACTATGGAGCCCTGCAGGGTTTGAACAAAGCGGAAATGGCAGAAAAATTTGGGGAGGAACAGGTCCACGTATGGCGAAGAAGTTACGATGTTCCGCCACCATCCCTTGAACGGGATGACCCTCGCTGGCCCGGACACGAAGCGAAGTACGGTTCTGTTGA
Organism: Thermoanaerobaculia bacterium; assembly: GCA_035593605.1. NCBI lineage: Bacteria > Pseudomonadati > Acidobacteriota > Thermoanaerobaculia > Thermoanaerobaculia bacterium. The sequence continues at coordinate 52,464 of DAOSWS010000015.1, forward strand.
TTCTGCCCACCTCCCTCTCACGGAATGCCTTAAAGATACGGTAGATCGATTTCTTCCTCTCTGGCATTCAACAATAGCTCCAGACGTAACCGCGGGAAAACGGGTTATCATCGCTGCACACGGGAACAGCCTGCGGGCGCTGGTCAAGTATCTGGATGAAATTCCGGATGAGGAAATTCCAGGGTTGAACATTCCAACGGGTGTTCCCCTGGTTTATGAGCTTGACCATGATCTGAGACCCTTGCAGCATTACTACCTCGGGGATCCCGAAGCGGTGCGAAAGGCTGCGGAGGCTGTGGCCAGGCAGGGGAAAGCAGGAACCTGATGGATCAGGAAATCTCAATCAAGGGGGGCCGGGGCCCCCTTTTTTCTTGTGCGTGGATCTTCTGTTATACTTAATCCGCAGGCCTCATGTATGGTGCATGACAAGGCGGTAATGATGTTCGCAAATGCAAGGAAAACGACTGAAAAATTCCGGAGGCGGAAAAGGAGTCTGCGTCGAGGATTTTTAATTGAGTTTGACACAGCAGTTGCGGGCCTGTTTGCCGCCACAGCCGTGGGGGAGGAAGAACTGGGGATTAATAGAACAGGAGTTTTCTACCTTTGAACCGAGGCGTATCTTATCTCATCCTGATTACCTGGATTGTCATCGTTTCTGCTGGCAGCCTTCAGTGCGCGGACCAGCGGATGGCAGCCGAGCTTGATCTCGATCTGCTTCGTACCCTCCCCCGTGGGATTGTGGATATTACAGCTATTCGTGATGTTCCTCTCATTCTGGAACGTCACGAGGGAGAACAACCTCTGATTATTCTATTTGGAGGACAGGATCCGGACCCAAGTCACCCATCAACGGATTATGATCTCTACGGCCTTGCGGATCTGGATCTGGCCGGAGGAGAAGCGCTGTCGGAAGATGATACGCGGAAAGTGGTTGAGGAAATTGAAAAGTTCAGGCGTCGCCTGCCCCGGGATACGGTGATCATCCTGGAAGGGGGGGAAGGCCCGACCCTTGGCTCTGCCTATCAGAGTGCCTACCCGGACCAGGTTGCCGGTGTGGTGACTGCGGCAGGAGACCGATCAGGACCTGAACGAAGATCATCCTCAGGGACCGTAAGTGTTCAGGGGGGCGCACAACTTTCCGTGGAGAAGTGGATAGAGTCCATATCCGGAGAGATTTTTGGGATCCATCCTGCCCTTCCATCCGGTGATGGGACAAAATCAAGACCGGAAAAGGAACGAGACGATAACACCGTGAAAAAAGCGGCAATTCAGATGATGACGGCCATTGCGGTCCTTTTTGGTCTTTGACTCATTCTCTCTTTCCCGGGAGTGAAGGATGTCCAATCCCATTCGATCCACAGGCTGGGAGCGATGATCGTGACTGAAAAAAGTCCCGTTCAGCGATGCTGGGGAGAATCCCACCTCTTACTGGAAACCTACCACGACAGGGAGTGGGGCGTTCCGGTTCACGATGACAGGACGCACTTCGAATTTATGGTTCTTGATGCCTTCCAGGCCGGACTGAACTGGTTGACCATTCTCAAAAAACGTGAGGCCTTTCGGGACGCCTTCGCCGGGTTCGATCCTGCACAGGTGGCCGCCTTTACATCCGATCAGGAGGTGTCCCTGGCCAGGAACGCTTCGATCATTCGAAATCGCCAGAAGATCAGGGCTGCAGTCCAAAATGCAAGATCTTTTTTATCCATTCAGGAAGTATTCACCACCTTCGATTCATATATCTGGCAGTTTACGGGTGGAAAGTCCATCGTGAACCGATATGCCAGGATTGAGGATCTTCCCGCTCGAACGCCGGAATCCGAGGCCATGAGCTTAGATCTTTCCCGCCGTGGGTTTTCTTTTGTCGGACCAACCATCTGCTACGCGTATATGCAGGCCGCAGGGCTCGTGAACGACCATCTTGTCTCCTGTCCCCGCCATGCCGAAATTGCCGCCATGCAGGTGAACCGCTAAAGGCTCAGGGAGGCAATCTCAGTGTATAATGACGGGGTCATGTCCCAGGATTATCAACAGAACCTGACCCGGTTGATTCACACTTCCATGAACACCTTCACGGACCGTCCCTTTCTTCAGGAGGTTTCGGGGACCGGTATTACCTACGGTCAAGCGTGGGAGGCCATTACCCATCTTCACCAGCTTTTCCAGGAGATCGGGCTCAAGCGGGGCGAGAAGGTTGCGCTCCTGGGGACGAACTCCATCCACTGGGGGCTTGTCTACCTCGCCACGGTGTCCTATGGGGCGGTGATTGTTCCGATTCTTGCGAACTTTTCAGGAACCAACGTTCACAATATTTTGAACATGTCCGAGGCAAGGGCCGTCTTTGCCTCTGCAGCTCAGCTGGAAAAACTGGAAGGGGTGAAGTTTCCCCATTTGAAGCATGCCTATGTTCTGGAAGATTTCAGAGAGATCGAGATCCATCAGATTCCCGATTTGAAGGATAAGGTCCAGGAAGCCCTTCGCCAGCTGGGCCGCCAGGCAAGGAAAGTGCTTACAAAGGAGAAAAAGAATCCAAAGCTGGCCGCATTTGATCTTCCGCCCGACACCCTGGCGGCCATCATCTATACCTCGGGAACCACGGGGCAATCCAAGGGTGTGATGCTTTCGCACGGAAACCTGCTTCACAACATAAAGGCGCTGGGTACATTCTGCCTTGTTACCGCTGAGGATCGTTTTCTGAGCCTTTTACCTCTTGCTCATACCTTTGAATGCACGGTCGGCTTTCTCTTTCCACTCTCCGTCGGATCCTCAGTCTATTACCTGGAAGGGAAGCCCACCCCAACTCGCATGATGCAGGCCTTTCAGGAAGTGCGGCCTACGCTTGTTCCCGCCGTTCCGCTCATCATAGAGAAGATCTATTTTCGACGCATTAAACCAAAACTGGAATCCAATCTTGTCATGAAGGGCCTGACGAAAATCCCTTACCTGCGATCCATTTTCTTCCGCAAGGCGGTTCGGAAGCTCCATGAATCCCTGGGAGGATGTCTCCGATTGATGGCCTTTGGAGGAGCTCCCCTGAACCCCGAGGTGGAAACCTTTATGCGGGAGGGGAACTTTGCCTACCTGGTTGGATACGGGATGACGGAGTGCTCACCGTTGATCACGGCAACGACAATCGAAAAGACTCGATTTCAGAGCTGCGGGTACAGTATCGATGGGGTAAGCATCAAGATTCACCAGCCCGACCCGGAAACGGGGATTGGAGAAGTGTTTACAAAAGGGCCCAATGTTACCCGTGGCTACTACAAGAATCCTGAGGCCACAAAGAACCTTTTTGATGAGGAAGGCTGGCTGAAAACAGGGGATCTGGGATTCATAGACGCCGACAATTATCTCCATTTGAAGGGACGTTCCAAGAATGTCATCCTGGGTGCCAGCGGCGAAAACATCTACCCGGAAGAAATCGAACAGCTTCTGAACCAGGAACCCGGTGTGATGGAGTCCCTGGTGGTGAAACGAGAACCGCGTTTGCTCGCTATTATCTTTCCCGATTACGACACCCTCTACCAGGAACTGAAATTGTACGATATGAATGATGACGAGATACGGACAAAAATCAATCACTATTTCCGGGACCTGATCAAACGGATCAACCGTCACCTTCCCGACTTCTCTCACCTGAACGGGTACGAGATTCAGGAGCGGGAATTCGAAAAGACGCCGACGGAAAAGATTAAGCGCTACCTCTACCAGTAAAACAGCCCCCCTGTCCAAAGTTTAAACATGAAGGAAACGCAGGGACGCCCTTGTTTTCTTAGTCTGGTTTCGCCTTCGTGGCGGAAAAGGTGCCGCCGTCGATGGAAAGGCCGAAGATCACGCGTCGACCGGGGGATGGATATCCCAGGATGTCTTCATAGTTGGCGGAAAAGAGATTTTCCACACGGAAAAAGGGTGTGACGGTGCCCATGTCGTAGTGGAGAACGAGGTCCCAGCAGGTATAGGCACCATTCTCTTCCCGGGCGTAGGTGAGAGGGTCGATGTCGTCCCTCGAACCTACGTAACGGCCGGTCACCAGGGTCTGCAGGTTCAGGGTGGGGTGAACGGTAAGGATCAGGGACGCGGAGAGGTCCGGTCTGCGGAGTAAAGGCTGGCCGGTGTCCGTGTTTTCATGATCCAGTACGGTTACCGAAGTGCGAACTGTGGCCGTTTCTCCCCAGGCGTGGTTCCACTGGAATTCCAGACCCCGGATCCTGGAGGTTCCCATATTCTGGAATGAATACGTTGTGTAATCAAAATCGATCAGGTTGTCCAGATCGGTTAAAAAAATACGGGCTTCAAAGCGATCCGAACGCCGGATATAGATATACCCTGCATCAAAGGTGGTTCCCTTTTCAGGTTTCAGATCGTTATTACCGGAAAATGGGAATGCCAGTTCACCGACGGAGGGGGCCCGAAAGGATGTTCCGGCACTGATCTGAACGGTATGGGGTCCGGTGAAGATGGAGAACGATGCACGCGGGTGGACGGTGGTTCCGAAGGCGCTGTGGCGATCTGCCCGCACGCCGAGAGTGAGGCTGGTCATCCGGTTTGCCATTCTGGCATTGATCAGGGCGGCTTCATTGTGGATTCGTTCATTGTCCAGATTCACCCCATAAGCGGTGCGATCTGAAACATCCTCCTGGCGGGTTTCAAGACCGCCGGTTAACGTCCACCGTTTCCAGGTCGAGGAAAGGAGGGCCCGCGCAGTGGTTCTGGCTGTCGTAGTGTCCGACGAAGTATATCCCCAGGGATCATCGGGGTCAGAAAAGGTGAAGTTGGAGTACTGGTGGGTGAATTCCGTTTCTAAAAGAAAGGAATCATAAAGGCGGGTATGGAAGGGGAGAGCAAAGGTGTGCGTGCGGGTAGACATTCTGCGTTCCGGACTTGACATGCCCTCATTGTAGGGGATCCCGACCTCCTGCGTGCCAAAGCTGTACAGAAGGTTCCAGTGCTCGCCTTCAGCCTGAACCAACGCCTGAGACTGGTCAAACGTGTCATTCTCCATCATTCCGTTTTCACCGTGAGTGGAAAGATGGACCATGAAGGATCCGGTTCCAAAGGTGGCTCCGGCGTGCTGGTACCCTTTTTCTCCCAATCCAAGCCTTGCGCGAAAGCCCTCCTGAGGTCTGGAGAAAAGTTGAACGACACCCCCCACCGCATCGGAACCGTACAGGGCGGAGAAGGGGCCCCGTACAACCTCAACCCGATCGATGCCTTCCACGGGTAGAGTGGACCAGTCAAACCCGGCAAAGTAAGGAGAATTCAGGATTACGCCATTAAACATGACCAGTGTGTGATCCGATTCTGTCCCGCGGGTGAATAGAGAGGTCACTTTCCCGGGTGATCCGCTTCGGGCGGTTGTGAGTCCCGGCAGGAGACCCAGGAGGTCGCCCACGGTCTGCTCCTCGAACTGATGGAGATCTTCTCCTTCCAGAACCGTTGTCGCAGCCCCGCTTCGAAGGTCGCTATCGGGAAGAAGCGTGGCGGTAACGGTTATCACTTCTCCGAAATCGGAACCCGTGACCAAGGATGCTGAAAAGAGAAATAAGATTGCCAGATGGGCCTTCCACATCGTACACCTCCCGTGTGTATTATGCTGGACCGGCAGGTCTCCTGGCTTCCGGATCATCCTCTGCAGAGCCTTCCCGGACCTGAAACCCCTTTGGATCCTCATGGTCCAGTGGCGTTCTCTGCTTCGTTCCCGGTTACAGTGGCGGGGGCCGCACCGGAATTTAACCGGTTTCCCTTAGCCGTCCTGGTGGAACATGGATTGTCAGTTTATTCTATCGCTTCTCGTGAGGAGGAGTCAACGATAAAGTAGGGTCGATCGATGGCCCATTTATGATAGAGAGTGCCGAAGATACCCAGGGTAAGGCAGGAAAGGAGGTGAAGGCCAAACCATCCCACAGTGGTCTGGGCATCGGGGGGTTCTCCGTCACGATCGACCATTGTGAGACGGAAAAGAGCCATGCCCGCGGTCTGGCCCCAGAAGAAGGCGGGAAGCAGCATGCCAAGGCCGGCCAGAAGGAACGATTCGATAGACGCGGAAAGGATGTGCGGTAACCAGGGACTGGAGGAAAAGGTGATCCGCAGGAGGAGCAGGAGGGCTAAAAAGGTCAAAAGCCATATGGTCCCATCGAACAGGGCGGCGAGTAACCTCCGTACCGGAGACCCCTCGCGGGGCCTGGGATGGGGATGGAGGTCAACCTGGAAGGCGATTCCCGAGGATGAAAGGCCCTCTTCATGAAGCGGGAGATCAGAAAGGTCGTCTGTCATCAGCGATAAGTAATATATTTTGTGTAAATCCGGTAAAGAAGATCGACTGAATATTCCTGGTACAACTTTGCCAGACGCTGATTTTTCTCTGCCATCTGATCGTTGGGATACAGGGCCAGGGCCTCACCGAAGCTCTTTTCGGCATTGACCATGTCCTTATCCTTGAGATAGTCGATGCCCCGGTTATAGTAAGCGTTGGCCAGCAGTTCCCGAGCCTCTTTCTGTTCCGGGTATTGATCCATGAGGGCGGAGAGAACCGCGGTTACCTTTTCGTAGTTCCGATCGTTGTAAAGACCCTCTGCCTGTTTGAGAGCATCCGCAAACCCGGCAGCCCTCTGATAGGAATCGACATCTTCTGGAGGAAGCTCCTGCAAAGAGGAAGCCTGCTGATAGAGGGCCGCTGCCGTACCAAACTTATTGTCCTTCATTGCCGTTCGGGCCTGACTGAGGAGAGAATCAAAGGTCGCCTTCGCCTCCTTCGGGGGTTCCTTCGGTCTTGTTGGTGTCTGGCGATATTTTTCGATCAGTACGAGAGCCCGATTGTGCAAAGGATCGGTGGGTTCGATCTCATTTAATTTTTGAAGCGCTTCATCGACTTTGCCCAGCTGATACAGCTGTTCGGCATGTTCGATCAGGATGTCGGCCGTGAGCTTTGCCGGTTTGTCCTTGCCGGAATCGGAAGGCATAAATTTTGACACCACGATTATTGCAGCGACAATGATGATAACAGCTCCAATGATGGCTGCAAGAACCGGTGTCTTTTTCTTTCTGGGAAGTTCTTCGGGAATTTCAGCTGCAGCAGGCGGGAGGAATGATTCTTCTTCCGCCGGTTCGGCCTTTACCGCTTCTTCCACCTTGGGGGCGGCAGCGGCCTGGATACGCTGGAGATAACTTCTGGCCTGCAGGTGCTGAGGCTGATGCTGAAGAACCTCTTCGAACTTAGCTTTCGCCTCCTCCACTTTATTCTGATCGAAAAGGGAAACGGCAATCGTATAGATTTCCTCGATTTTCCGCTCCGATTCAGCCATGGCTTCTTTGGCCTTTTCGATGCGCTCATTGGCGGCCGTGGAGTTCATGTCGATCAGATAGATTCGGCTCCAGACGTCGATGGCCTCCTGGAATTTAGCGGCATGAAAGTGGTTGTCACCTTCATCGATCAGGGCCTTTATCCGATCGTCCGAGGGCTCTTCCGAGGAGTCAAAGGAAAAATCGAAGGACGAATCGGCTGCGGGTGTCGCTTCCCGGGGAGGAGGAGCGGATGGGGGTTCCGGCTCCGGCAGCTCCTGATCGCCGAATCCAAAAGAAGTTTCCAGTTCAGGTGAGGAATCGATTTGAAAATTTGCCGAATCTACGTCACCCGGACTTCCGATAGTATCAATCTGGAGATCGTCATCCGATTCTGCAGGGGGAGTCGGGGTGGAGTCTGTTTCCAGTTCAGGATCACCGGAAGGAGATGCATCGAATGCGAAGGACTGATCTTCCGGAGCGGCGGCCGGAGATTCTTTCAGAATCGTTGTCTCATCAATATCCTGGGGGACTTCAGCTTCAAAGGTCATGCCCGCTGAAGGTCCGGGACTCTCTTCAACCGTTGGCTCAAAGGAAAAGTCTGATGGGGCTTCTTCAGTTTTTTGAGTCATCTCCATCTTCTGCGTTGCCCGTTGTTTCAGACCCTGAAGATGCTGGTTCGTTTCATCCAGTTCCAGGCCGCTATGAATAAACTGCATGGCTTCCTGGGTCATGCCCTGGCTCAGAAGTTCTTCGGCCTTCTGGGTGAATTGTTTCACGAACGTCGATTTTTCCAGCTCTTCCTGCGCCCTCTGGGAAATATCGCGGGCTTCGTTGTTTCCTGGATCCTTCTGAAGAATGGTATGGCATGCCTGGATTGCGGCTTCAAAGTTGCCGCTGTTTAAAGCCTCGATAGCTTCGATCAGCGTATCCTCCGTGGATTTTGAGGGAGCTTCTTCCAGATAGGTACGCATATGGACCTCAATATCCACAGGAGCCCCGGGGTTCTGTGCCTTTGTCATGAGATCCACCGCTGGTTGAAAGAGTGGATCCAGCTTCATGATAAAGTCACACCCCACGATCACATCGTCCATCTTGCCTTCGTTGAAGAGCTTTAGCGTCTGCCGGAAGGTTGCGATGACACGATTTTTTGTTTCTTGCGGAATTTCAGCGTTACCCGGATATGCCATGTTGGTCATGGGATTATGGTATCAATTTTAGCCCGGGAGTTCAACGAGGGGCATTGTGATCGTAAATACGGTTCCCCGGGGCTTGTTGTTCTCAACATGAATTGTCCCGCCGTGGTCCTGAATCACACGGTGAACGATGGAAAGGCCAAGACCCGATCCTCTTCCCTTTGTTGAAAAGTAGGGGCGAAAGATATGTTCCCTGTCTTTCTCGGGAATACCTCTTCCTTCATCGGCGATACGAAGGATTACACCCTCTTTCGATTGGTTTCCCTGGAGGGTCACTGTCTGACCCGCACTGCAGGCCTCAACTGCATTGTCAAGCAGATTGGTCAGGGCCTGTCTCAATAGCTGGGGATCGGCCAGGATCACCACTCCCGGCTCGCAGTCCATGAGGATTGATACACCCGGCTTAATATCCTTGTACAAATCCGCTAGATTACGAAAGATCTCCTGAATATCCAATAGTCTCGGCGTTGGTGAAGGGAGGCGGGCATACTGGAGAAATCCATCCACAAGACCTTTGAGGTGATCAACTTCCTGGAGAATGGTATTGCACGTGCCCTCAATAAGGGATTCATCAGGTTCACTGCTTCGGCTTCGGAGCAGAAGCCGCTCAGCAGAGAGCTTGATTGGAGTTAGGGGATTCTTCAACTCATGGGCGATCTGCTTGGCGGCTTCCTGCCAGGTAGCCATTTTTTGAGCTCGTACAAGCTGAGTCAGATCTTCAACAACGAGAAGTTTTCCCCCGTCGGGCAGAGGAAGAATCCCAATCTCCAGGTAGGCGCCATCCAGGGTTAAACTGGATTTGCTGTGGCCATGGGTACTTTCATCCCTGGAATGGAGAAGGTCTTTGATTTCCTGAGGCAGGTCCTGCAGATTTTGAGTTTCAAGCGGGAGATTCAGGATGGCTCGGGCTGCCGGGTTGGCGTTGTTCACTTTCCCCGTGGAATCCATTGCCACAATGCCTACCGGAGTAATTTCCAGAATCTGCTGCAGCTTGGTTCTCTCCTTCAGCAGGAGGGACCGGGTTTGCTGCAGTTCTCCTGTCATCTCGTTGAATTGAGATATAAGGGTGTGCCATTCATCGGAAGGCGCCTCTTCCACGTGAACCTGAAAGTCTCCTGAAGCGACCCGCCGCGTTGCTTCCAGAAGATCCTTCAGGGGCTGTGTTAGATATCGGGAAAGGGTTGTCCCGTACCAGAGCGCACCGAATGTCATCCCCAGGGTCAATAGAACGAAGATCAGGATCCTGGTCATGGTCAGCGTGGTCTGCTCCAATCGGAGCTGGTCCAGTGCCTGTGCGGTATTCAGAACGGTCGCCCGATCTTCGCCTAGGGTTCCGTCCATCGATCGGGAAATGACGATTTCCATCAGTGCCTGTTTCTGCGGCAGGGTCAAACCAATCCGGATCAACCAGACCTGCCCCTTTTTCTCTACGAGGATGCCCTCACCGTACTGGTCGATTTCCTTAAGAAATGATCCCGGGATCTGAAAAGAGCCCTGGTTGTCCATCGGCGGCCGGACATTGGAAAAGAGAGGTCTTCGATCCTGATATACCTCTACTGCCGTAAGATCGGAGCCGGACATGTATTCGGATACGACATCCGGCCATGTCTGGGGTGATTTTCCTTTCAGCTGTAAAGTCAGTGTATGCCCGAGCTCACGAATCTCACCGGCTTCCCTGGCGGTATAAGCCTGTGCCAGGTTTCTGGATGCTTCGGCGACGGATTTCAAGTCCCTGGGAACTGAGTTTGCGTGAAGGATCAGGTCGATGGCAATGAACACAAGATAGAGAACGGGGACCAGGATCATTCCCGTCAAACTTAAGGCTACCCGGGTTCGAAGCCGGGAGGCGTAGGTTTTGCTGCGGCGTTCAAGAATGAGCTTGACAAGATAACGAATCAGGATAAAGGCAAAGATAATGAGAAGGGTTGCATCGAGGTACCAGAGGACGAAGATAAGGGCTTTATGGGTGATTAACCATCCGGGGAGAAGCTGTTCCCGGAGGATCAGGACGTAAAGCAGGGTGATTCCTGCCATGATGGCCACCAGAACGGTGAAGATCATTCGGTTGTTCTTGTGAAGAGGCTGCCGATCAGTCATAGACGACAAAGTGGGAGGAAGATACTTCATCCGTTTTTATGTCATCGGGGATGAATAGCCACTTGGTCCTGGGAAGAAGGTGCACCCAGGCTTCTATATATAACATTTCATCCAGGGCATCGGACGGGACCGTGAAAATTTCCCATCGATCCAGCTTGGTCAGGGCATTGACAGCCTCCTGCCAGTGGTGGAAGATCCGGGTGTCCACCAGCTCCCCCTTCTGGCGATAGGTCACCTGATACTCAACACGGACCGGATCGTATTTTACCGATACGGAAACGCGGGTTTTCATGACTTTCCTGTCCCGCCAGCGGGACGAATGTTCGCGTAATGTGAACCAGTAGGTGAATACGGCGGGAAGTCCCCCACGAATTCGCTCCACGACTTCCTGGGGTAATAGCGGGGTAATCGAAATCGATGCGGAAATCACCCGTCCTTCAACACTGAGTTCGAAGTGCTCAACCCTGACTTCCTCTCCCCGGGAAGAGGCGGAGAAGATAAGGCAAAGAAATACGAAGGCAAAGATTTTTCTCATCGACTCCACCTATTATATCCAAAAGAAACCCGATATTCCTCTTTCCGGCTCGTCCGGGAAGGTAGACGCAGGATTTTCATTATGGATCTCCCGGCGATGATGGGGTGTTGATCTTCACGCCTGTTATGGGTACAAATAACGGATGTGGATGGATTTTGTTGATCTATGAGGCAATTACGGCTGCGGCCGCTTGTATGATTTCCGGGTAGATAAGAAACAATCATATTGGGTTATAATATACGCATATGGATGTGAATGCCGTTGACCTGAAATACAAGGAGATCCTGTACGCATGCCTCGAGGAGATGAAAGCAACCAAGGCAGCACTGTATCTCATGGAAAGTGACGGTGACTTCCATCTTAAGACCTATTATGGATTTACAAAATCGGATCTTCTTACCGAACGTCACACCAAAGATTCTCATGTTGTTCAGCTCATAGCTCTGGAGCGAAAGCCATTCTGTTACAACAACCTGACAGAGGCGATGAATCTCGCTCCATTGTTGACCAAAGCCAACACGACCCGTATCCTGATTGCCCCCATCTATCTGGATCGGATTGTCGGGTTCCTGGATGTCCGGGATAAAGCCGGAAAGGCTCCTTTTGAAGACCAGGACCTTATTGTCGCTGACGGAATAGCCATGCGATACGGTCGCATGCTGAAACAGATAAAGCAGAAGGTTGAGGAAGATATTCACCGCTCGATCCAGAGGGATAGCATCCCGATTCCCGCCCCGGGAACCACGGAATCGATTGAAGATCTGCAGGTGCGAATCGGAGCTCTGATTACATCCCCGTCAGAACGGGTCCTCCACCCGGTTTCTCAGCCGCCACAGGAGTTTGCCCGTACTGTCCGGGCCTGTGTGGACGGATTGATGCCGATCAGGGGATTTGCCACGATGGTGGTGATCTTTCAGACAGCACGCGGCACCTTTATGATTCAGGGAGGGCGGACACCGCTCCCGGGAGGAAGCCTCCAGAAGCTGAAGGATGAAGCCGTTAGTTATGCAAAGGGTCAGGTCAGGGAGGCGGTCACAGGAGAAGGTTTTTTCTCACACCGTTACTTTCCTGAAGGTGAGCAGGCTCCCTCTTCCTCTCTACGCCGTCAGGCGAACGTTCCTGTTCTTTTAACTCCCTGGGCCCGTATCTTCTTCAGTGTCTTTTCCGAAGAGAACCTGCCCTCGGAATCCATAACGATCATCCAGGGACTCCTTCCTTCGTTCAAACGATCCCTCATGCTTGAACTTTCGATGCATCTGGAACAACAGACTCTGGAGTATCTCCTGGAAAAGTTTATCGACCCCGGTCTCGATCGGTTCAGTTCCCTGAAAATCCATTCCGTCAACGTTTCCAGGCTGGCCCATGAATTTTGCCTCCAGCTCCAAATCAATCAGATTGAGATCGATCGGATCACGACCGCCGCTCTTCTCCATGATGTAGGAATGAGAGAACTGGATTACGATAAGCTTTACCATAAGAAACGGCTCAGTGACTCGGAGCTGCAACTATTAAAACAGCATCCTAAGGTGGGTGCATATATCCTTCAGGATATTCCCTTTGCCAGCGATGTCTATTCTCTGGTTTTTTACCACCATGAGCGTTATGACGGCACAGGGTATCCGGGCCAGCTGATGGGGCAGGACATACCTCTCGGGGCCAGGATTATTCATATCATCGAAGCCTGGGATGCCATGACGTCAAGGGATTCGTACCGTCCTACACTTTCTCCGGGTCAGACAATCGAAATTTTGCGGTCGAAGGCCGGGATTCAGTTCGATCCCGACCTGGTCCAGCGCTTTATCACCTTTGTCCAGGCACGAAATCTTGTATCCGGGGAGACGGGGGGAGACACGGCCAGGTTTCAGGACACGGTTGTCAAGGAACAGCCGGTATAAATATCGCGTCTCCATTCCGGTTATCCACGACAGATGCATACGCATAAATAACCCCTCCCGATAAAACTTCAACCGTTGCCCGAACGGAATCGAAATAGCCCTCAATTTCCATATCCTCAAAGATCGGACTGATTTGAAGGTTGGAAAAGGGATGTACAGTATAGGTTTTTCTCCCAAGCTCGTTACCGTCATGGTCATAGAGGACGATCAGGAGGCTGGTTTCCGTACCTGTGACCTCCGTGAAACCGACATTGCACCGGTACTCGGCATTGTGGGTCAGGTGGGACAGGTGAATCCGGGAACCTGATGAGGACAATTCCTCCAGGGTTTTGGCAAGGACCCTCTGACCATAGGTTCCCTTTTGCGTTCCCCTGTCATTGTATATCCGGACCGTAATGGGAACAAAGGGGCCCTCCAGTATCAGGCTTCCCGAGGTGTTTCCCTCCGTGATTTCAAACCAGTCCTCCAGAACATCCTGGATAAAGAATTCCGATCCGGCCGGGAGGTGAATAGAGGTGGAAAGGGTTTCTTCTGCACTTCTGTAAGTGGCGGCAAGATCGGTATCGTATTGATACGAATTATAGATCCACAGGTCCGTCCGCCAGAGAGTGTCCTGGTTGCCCGAAGTTCGTGCCGCAACCGGGATGATGATTGCGGTTTCCAAAGAGTCTCCGGTGGGAAGGGGCTGAACGGGGATGAAGATGGCATCCCCGGTTCGATTATCCACAACCGAGGCATACGTCGATGCGCATCCTCCGGATAGAACTTCGATCCGGGCAATGGAAGAAAAGACAAGTCCCAGATCTTCCAGAGGCATCTGAATCCACTCGTAGGGCTGCAGATCTACCGAGGTGGTTCCCGATGAACTGAATACGCGAACCTGTGTGAATTCGCCGCACATCTCAGAAAATCCGATGTTCGTTCGAAAAGGATCGACGTCGTCCAGGCCCAGCAGATACCCTGTAGATCCAGATCGCATTCCTTCGCCATAGAGAGAATCTCCGGGTTGAACCGATGCAACGAATTGGCCGAAGGTGCCGTCGTCTCCGAGATCGTTATATGTACGGCTGGTTGCAATCAATGCCCTGTCGGAAAGGATCTGGAGGTTTCCGGCGGTCTTGAACGAGGATGTAAACGCACCGACGACATCAGAGAAACGCTCGCTGTGGCCCGGCTCGATCGTTCCGGAAAGCGGATGGTCCCCGCTTGCGTCACGGAACGTCAATGTATAGGGTGTGGAAGTGTCACCTGGATTGAAGAGCGCCAGGTCAGAACGCCAGTTGGTATTGTGGGCGCCTATGTCCCTCGCGACGACGGGAATGTACTCCGTGTACTCCGCCTGAGTTGCAAAACCCCATACCGGACTATCCGTGATACCACATTCGTTCCTTGCCCGGACAAACCAGTAATACGCTGTTCCAGCAACAAGATCGGCGACCGTGGTCTGAGATACATTGATCTGGCTGCGGTACAGATCCGGCGGAAAATGGGAGGAGAGATAGAGATCGTAGCTGGCTGCCCCCTGGGCCGTCTCCCAGTCCAGGATGACGGAAGGAGGGACGATTCCCGAAGCCCCATCTTCCGGGGAAAGATTTGTAAAGGTGCTCGGTGGGGCTGTGCATTGGAGTGTAGAGAAGGTCCAGGTCGGAGTGGGTGTCTGTCCGCAATTGTTGATCCCCGTTACATACCAGTAATAGGTTGCGTTGCTATCCAGGCCCGTCACATCGATTGTGGACTGGGTAATGCCGGATGTATGGAGGGGGGGGGGAGATCCCCGTCCCAGGTAGAGGTCGTAGGACGTTGCATTGTCGGGTGGGCTCCCGGCATCCTCCCAGTCCAGAGTGAAAGAGGTCGAAAGATTCAATGCACCGTCGGAAGGGGAGATGAGAGCAAAATCGGGTGGTGGACCTGTACATCCGCACAGAATGGACAATATTCCATCAATTTCTGCCACGGGGTTATCGTTGATCAGTGCATTCTGGAGGTCCAGAGGTGAAGTGGAGCCATCCGGAGCTGTATCTGAAACCGAGATATGAATCTGACAGAGCACACCTCCGCCTCCCGGGTGGGGAGACCCTGAGGATGATGCGACTGTGATCCGGTCGCCGGACACGTTCCAGAAGGGGGGAAACGAGGAAGAAAAAGGTGTGGTATTTATCGATTGGGGTGTGATCAGCTGGGGATCGAAGACGATGTCGAACTGGTAGGCCAGCATGCCTCCGGCATCGTCGAGGGTGATGTCCAGGATCTGGTCCGTGTCCCCGCAGGAAACAGAGAGAGAAGGGGCGGTAAGAGTTTGGGCGTAGAGGGAACAGGAAAGGATGGACGGGAAAAATAGTGCGGGCAGTAAAACAAGAAGGAAAAGGACCATGGAAATGTTACGGTTCATAACCACATCCTACCACAGCGGACTTTCCTGTCGTTATCGGTTTGACCCACAGTGCTCTCTGTGCTAAAATAAGCGGACTCAATATTCGTTAGAGAGGGAATTCTCTACCAACATTAGGAGGAAGTATGAAACGTTTTATCGCACTCTTTGTTACGGGTCTCTTTATTCTCGGTTGTTTCTCTCTTGTCGCCTGTCAGAAAAAGGCCGCCGAATCTCAGGAAGTGGTTGAGACCGCTCCGACACCGGCCCCTGAACAGCCCGCCGAGGAGATGACGACAGAGGAAGGCACTGCGGAAGGTGAAGCCGTTACCAGTGAAGCTCCCGCCGAGACCACCGAAGCTCCTGCGGAGGCTCCTGCCGAGGCTCCCGCGGAAGCTCCTGCGCAATAACATTCTGTTCTACGCGTAAAGGTGAACCCCGGCTCGCCGGGGTTTTTTTATCCAGGAGGAACCTATGGGTGAACCCGTCATAATTGATTTTCCCCCCAAATGGCCGAAGATTCCCGGGAAGGCAGTGTTCTGGATCCTGGGAGGTATCTTTCTGCTGATCTTTTTTGCGACTTCCTACTACCAGGTTGAACCGAACGAAACGGCCGTGATTCTTCGTTTTGGCAAGCTTCACGGAACAGCTTCGTACGGACCTCATTTCAAGCTCCCCTTTGGTATTGATCGCGTTTTCAAGGTTAAAACCGATTTTCAGTACAAGATGGAATTTGGATTCCGGACCCTGGAGGCTGGGCAACACACGCGTTACAGTCCGGAAGAATTCGACCAGGAATCGCTGATGCTCACGGGGGACTTGAATATTGCGGACGTCGAGTGGGTCGTGCAGTACCAGATCAGTGAGCCCATGAAGTACCTGTTTCAGCTTCGCAACGTTGAGGACACGATCCGCGACGTGACCGAAACTGCCATGCGTGCCGCTGTCGGTGATTTGGCCTTTGATAAGGTCATTAAATCCTCAAGAGAGACCATTGAAACGGAAGTACTGCAGAACCTTCAGGCGATCCTGAATGCCTATGATGTGGGTGTTCAGGTCAAGCTGGTCCAGCTCCAGGATGTTCATCCGCCGGATCCTGTCAAAGATTCATTCGATGAGGTGAACCGGGCCAAGCAGGAAATGGAGCAGATGCTGAACGAAGCGCAACGGGAATATAACAAGGTCATCTACAAGGTCGAAGGCGAAGCCAAGCAGATGATCAGTGAGGCGGAAGGTTACGCAGTCGCCCGCATTAACCGTGCCGAGGGTGAGGCTAAACGATTTGAGGATCTCATGAAAGAGTATCAGAGAGCCCGGGAAGTTACCCGCCAGCGGCTGTACCTCGAAGCTCTTCAGGAGGTGATGACCAAGGTCGGCAAGGTTTATGTCATCGATGCCGACCAGAAGAGCCTCATCCCCTACCTTCCGCTGGACAGGGAGGTGAAACCATGAGAACTTCCATCGTTGCCGGTGTAGTTGTTCTGGTTCTTCTTATCGCCTGTTCCTCCTGTGTCTACATTGTCAATGAATGGCAGCAGGCCATAGTGGTCATGCTGGGAAAACCCGTGGGAGATCCCGTGACGAAAGCTGGGATTCACTTCCGCATTCCTTTCTTTCAGACCGTTCACATCTTTGATAAGCGAATCCTTGCCTGGGACGGAGATCCGGAACGGATCCCCACGCTGGATAATAAGTTCATCTTTGTGGATGCTTATGCACGGTGGCAGATTTCCGATGCGCTCAGGTTTTACCAGACCGTCGTGGACGAAAGGGGTGCACAGACCCGACTCGATGATATCCTGGACGGAACGGTCCGGGACGTGATTTCGAGTTATCCCCTCGCTGAAATCGTGCGTTCAACGGGACAGACCATCGTTACAGGGGAAGAAACAAGGAATGAAGAGGGTCAGAGAAAAGAGATAACATCTCATATTTTTGAGCGCACATCGGCAAAAATTAAAGAACTGGAACTGGGGATCAAGCTGATCGATTTCCAGGTGAAGAGGATTGACTATACCTCCCAGGTTCAAGGGAAAGTTTATGAGCGTATGATTTCTGAACAGCAGCAGATCGCGGAAAAATACAGAGCTCAGGGAACGGGAGGAAAGGCTGAAATCGAGGGGCAGGTGGAGAAACGGAAGAATGAAATCGAGTCCGATGCCTACCGTCAAACGGAGGAGATCCGCGGTAAGGCCGATGCTACGGCCACTCGAATTTATGCCCGGGCCTATAATCAGGACCCGGAATTCTATCAGTTCGTCAAGAGCCTCGAAACCTACCGTCAGACCCTGAAGGGCAATGACACGCTGATCCTTACCACCAAGAGCGATCTCTATCGGTATCTGAAGAGCCTGCGCTGATCGTTCGGGCAATAACGACACCAACGGGCACGAAGCATTCGTGCCCGTTTTTCATTCACGGGGTCGGAACTTGAATGTTGAATTATAGGAAGGAAAGAGAGTCTTGAACATATGGCCAGGCCATCAGGAGCCTCCTTGAAGTCAGCCTTTCTTACGTTGTGAAGAAAATGCACCTTACCTGCACTTCCTGCAGCCAACACCTGGATCGTTGGTCCGGGCATCTCATTCAGAGTTGTTTCATTAGTTTTCTCCGGGTTGGTTCTTCCTGAAGATCCCGGTACAATACGTTTGTGTTGAGGAAAATTACTGAATTTTTTCGCGGTATCAGCCATGATACTTAGATCGAAATATTACCTCAGCGAGTGTCTGAAAGATATTCCTCTGATGTATAACCTCTGTCTCTTTATGATTCTGGATTATCCGACCTTCGACTGGGCGGCGTTGGTGAGGTTGTACAAACTTGAACTTTTTCACATGCTAGCCTTGAAGGTTCGGATGAACCTGGTCGCGAATGTCGACATGATCTACGGCCCGATCCTGGTCCTCGTCGCATACTTGATAGTGAAGTATCTCTATTTCCGCATTCGATCGAAATGCACCGTCACTCTTCTTCGAAATGCGTTGCTGCCCGTTTTCTACGGTGCAGTTCTGGCCTTCACGATCCCCCTGATCTGCCTGACACAGTCCCTTACGCTGGATGTGCAGAAATTGAATACCGGTATTGTGACTCTGGTTCTCATCGCCTGGATCCTCTTTACCCTTATTTCCGTCCGGTATGAGGAAAAGCCCGGCGTTCTGGGCGTCGGAATTGTCACGGGCAGCTGTATCCTCGGGATGGTGATCCTTTACGCAGCGACATTTCTTGTACCCAGGGGACACGCCAAGGCGTCACTGCCGGACATTATCCTTGTCGTCGTGGATGCCCTGAGGTACGACCAGGTGTTCGATTCCACGGAGAGGCTGGGAACCATCCAGACAATCGCTGATGGGGCGATGAAGTTTCACGACGTGCGGACGACCTCAACCTGGACCTGTCCCTCTGTCCTCTCCTTGTTTACAGGAATGCTTCCTCATATGCATGGTGTCGATTACGGGAATCCCTTTCCGGCAAGGAACCTGGTACAGATTCAGGATGTTTTGGCCAATGTCGGGTATCGATGCGTGTCCATTCAAACCAACCCCCTGCTATTCCGCTGGGGTGACCGTGATTTTTCGAAATCGATCAAGCGGGACAATGGAGATGCCAGATTTGTCATCGATCAGGCTATTCGATTTTTACAGGATAGCCGCGAGCCCGTATTTCAATACCTTCATTTCATGGAGCCGCATCTACCCTATAAGCATGCCGAGCAGGACATGGTATCCATCATTCCCGATCTGACCCTGGAACGGGAGCCCATACTGAACGGGTACTACGAATTACCGGAAGCGCATCGTCCATTTTTTGTCAGTGAGCTTCGTTCCGTCTACTGTAACGAATTTATGCACGTGAACCGGGAACTGGAAAGGCTGATCAACGAACTCAAGGTCAGGAATACGTTCGATCGCACCCTGCTGATCGTGATGAGCGATCACGGCGAAGAATTTTTTGACCACGGGCTCTACACGCACGGCCATTCCATGTACGATGAAGTTCTTCATGTCCCCCTGATTGTCCGGCTACCGGTGGACATGAGACATCGACAACGGGGAGAAGAGGATTGGCAACCTCGTTCCATAATCGATATCTTCCCCACACTCATGGATCTTCTTGGTATTTCAAGGGCACAGTCCAGGGAGGGAATATCGCTTCTGGAACCTTCCCCGGGTAATCGCTGGATCTATTCGGAGCAGTCTCTGTACGGTGGGGAGTTGGAAAGTGTCATTCGAAGTGATGTGAAATATATTCTTTACAGTTCTGAAGTCACCAATATTCCTCCGAAACATTACTGGACCCATACAGAAGCCCTGGCAAGAGAAGGATTCGAACTCCTGGACCTGTCCATCGATCCGATGGAGCATAACCCGATTCGGGATCCCGCCGATCCCCGGGTCTCGGCCATGGAACGGCAGAGAAGAAAGATGCTGGGAACGATTGGACAAACAAAAGTTGTTCCCGATGAAGAACAGGTGAAGGCTTTGAAATCGGTGGGGTATATCCAGTAATTCCAGGGACAAGCACGAAATGAGTTCTCCGGGTTGCAAAGAGCGTTCGTATGTACGATCCATAGCAGAGTAAGGAGGGAAATGTGAAACGATTACTCATGCTTTATTGTGGTGTGGTTTTTTTGTCCATGACAGTGGTCACGATCCATGCAAGTCTTGACAGGAATGTTTTCCTGGCGGCGGCCGATTTATGGAGTGATCCCTGGGGAAAGGCGACGCTTTTTGACACCTATTTTTCCTTTGTGGCCATCTGGTTCTGGATTGCGTGGCGCGAGAAGAACTGGATGGAACGGGTTGCCTGGTTGGTGGGGATTCTGACTCTGGGCAACTTTGCCATTGCTGTATATGTATTTCTTTCCCTCAGAACCTGTCATGGAGATCCGATGACTCACCTTTTTACGGGGAAGAGGTAATGCCGGGTTATACGCCGGGACCATCCTCCCGCCTGCCAAACAGGTAGTGAGAGACAACCCATTCTTCTCCATTATGGTATCCAAACAATTCACTGCAGGCCATAAAAAAGACTCTCCAGTATGACCACAGTTTCATGGCATCCTTCTTCCCGTACCTATCCTTGAACTGATCCTGAATGGTCTTTTTGTGAGAATCCATATTGTTCAGCCATGCCTCACAGGTTTTTCGATAGTGATTTCCATTTAATCGCCATCTCCGCAAAACCTGCAAGTCCTGCTGGAAGTGCAAGAGAAAATCGTCTGACGGCATCATTCCCCCGGTAAAAAAGTATCGAGCCATCCAGTCCGAATCTCCTCCGGTTTCAAAGGGATAGGCAACATGAACATTCGAAAAGTGGTGCACAAACAGTTTGCCGCCGGGTTTCATCCAGTGAGAAATCCGATTCATAAGCAGGCAATAGTTCCGGATGTGTTCAAACATTTCGATGGAGATAATCCTGTCGTAGGCGGCCGGTGGGGAAAATGCATTGATGTCTGCAGTAATTACCGTGACATTGTCATACCCGAGAGTTCGGCAGCGATTTTCAATAAAGGTTCGCTGGGTGCTGCTGTTACTGACCGAGGTGATCGAAGCCTCCGGAAAGTTCTCGGCAAGGAAAAGCGAAAGTGAACCCCAACCACACCCAAGGTCTAAGATAGTCTGACCGTTTTGAATCTCTGCTCGATCGATAACCATTTGCAGGGATGCCTGTTCCGCGCTGTCCAGGTCTCGCACTCCTTCCGGCCAGTATCCGCAGGAGTATTTGAGACGCTTGCCAAGTACCTTTTCAAAAAAGGATGTTGGAACCTCATAGTGCTGCTCATTGGCGTCCCGTGTGTGGAGGGCTATCGGACTTTGACTCAATCGGAGGATCAAGTCCTGTTGTCTCTGAATACTGGCTTCACCGTTGTCGGCGTGCTCTTCTCTGAGGCGTCTGGCAAGAAGCCTGCGAATTCCCCATCGGATCATGCAATCGGGAATAAGGGAAAAGGGTACCGTTTGTTTGGCCACGATGTTTCCTTTCTGATCGCTTGTGATGTCAGTGGAGATCTGATTTCGACCGCTTCGGGATCCAGGGGATGAACGCGGAGGTCGTTTTCTGATAATGCCTGTAATCTTCTCCCCGGGTTCGAAGCGCCTGCGCCTCCGTGGCTGGGATCCCCGTGATACGGAAAAGAAAGTAAAGAAGGAGAAGGGGGATAAAAAATGCGATATAGCCAAAGGAGGATGGGAGGGCCATGCATGCCAGGGCTACCCACATGAGAAACTCAAAAAAGTAGTTGGGGTGGCGGGAATATCTCCAGAGTCCCTCTCTGCAGGTGCGCCCCCGGTTTGCGGGTTGCTTAAGAAAACGATGCAGCTGTGCATCAGCAATGCCATTACCAGAAAATGCCACAACCCATAGGCCCAGGCAGAACCACTCCGCAGGGTGAATCGATTGTTCGGGGTTTCTGAGTATGAGAAGAAAAGGTACAGAGAATATCAGATCCAGAATGCCCTGGAACTGAAAGAAAAGAAAAAACTTAACAGAAGTATGCTTATTCCATGTTTTTCTCAGGTTTTGATACCGTCCCTCTTCGGTATGCCCAAGAATCCGCGTGAAAAGAAGGTACAATCCAAGCCGAAGGCCCCAAAGAGAGGAAACGGAGAGCACTAATATTTCTCTGATGGTGTGCGCCTCAAGTAAAAACGAGTAAATCATGGTTACTAAGGGTACACCCAGGGACCAGCCTACATCGACGAGCGCCGCATTTTTTATGGGGAAGTGCAACAACCACAGCAGGAACATCATCAGGGCGACAGCCATCCAGCCGATCATGATTACTACGAATAGGTTCATAGAGTTTGTTCCTCGAGAGATATCCCTGGCCGGGTGAAGATTAATTGAAGATCGTTTAAGTAGCGCCATTGAAAGGCTGCTTCACAATAGGAAAGGTAATAGATCCATGTCCGAATCAGCGGGTCGCCAAATCCCAGACTGCGGATTTCGTCAAGTGAATGTAAAAACCGGTATCTCCATTCTCGGATAGTCCGTGCATAATGAGGACCAATGTTTTCCAGGTGCTGCAGGACAAAGGAGGAGTGTCGGGTTGCGGCACGACTCAAAGCTGTCAGCGAAGGAAGATGACCGCCTGGAAAGATATATTTGCGAATCCAGTCAGAACTCTTCCGATATGCTGGATAGCGCTGGTCCGGGATCGTGATCGTCTGTAAAACGAGAATGCCTCCCTGTGTAAGGAGGTTGCAACATGTTTCAAAGAACATGCCCAGGTTCTCGTGTCCGATAGCCTCGATCATTTCAATGGAGATGATTCGGTCAAACGATCCTTGCATCGTGCGAAAGTCCTGAAAAAGAACGAAAACCCTGTGATCCAATCCTGCCGCAACAACACGGGCCCGTGTATATTCATATTGTTCCCTTGAAAGGGTGATTGTCGTGACTTTACATCTCTTAACTTTTGCAGCTTCCAATGCCAGGGCTCCCCACCCTGTTCCGATTTCAAGAATATGATGGTTCTCGTGGATGTCCATCTTCTGAATAAGGTCATAAATTTTATTCAACTGAGCTTCTTCCAGAGTGTCGCCATCCGAGTTAAATCGGGCGCAGCTATACACCATCTTTTCATCCAGAAAAGTCTGAAAAAATTGGTTGCTGAGATCGTAATGAGCCCTGATATTTTTTTTACTGCCTTCCAAGGTGTTTTTCCGAAGCAGGTGATGAAGCGTATGAATCATTCTCGCGGGGAATGTGAGGGTAATCTTGCGATCATCCAGAACATCCATGTTCTCGATAAAGAAGCCGATCAGGGAGGTCAGGTCATCAGAGGACCAGAGCCCATCTGTGAAGGTCTCCCCCAATCCAATTTCTCCCCCAAAAAGAACCCTGGGAAAGAATGCGGGATCATGGATGGCTATCGAAGCGTGTGTACCTGAGGAAGATGCCTGTCCTATTCGAACAGAAGGCTCATTGACTATCTTCACCTGGAGACTTCCACTCTTCAGTTTTGAAAGAGCATGGAAGAGGATTTTCGAGCACATCCGCTGAAATCCCGTCCATTGCCAGGCAAGATCTGACTCTGGTATTCCAGAAGGAACGGACCTGGACATACTATGGAGCCTCTTTCGATCGTCTGTTTTTCGGCCCATGGAAACCCTCTGCCAGTCGCCTCAGGAGGAAAGATGTCAGGATTTTTTGAAGGACCGGTTCCTTACCCGTAGAAATCGTGTGGGGATGCACAGGGAAAGGTTTTTCTCTGATGGATAATTGTCTCTTTGTGTAGAGGAGATACGCCTGGCGAAGGATTCTTGGTACAGTCATCATTAAGGTAAGAGGGTGGGTGAGGATGGTTTTGAAAAGGATCCAATCGTGAAGTGGCAGGGCTTCTCCCTTTACTCGTGACCGAAATACGGTGTTCCCTTCCACGATCAGGTTTATGCGTATATCAAGACATTCACGAATATCACGGAAGGCAAATTCATAATGCCCTTCAATGCCAAAATAGGGGGAGACGTAGAGCTCTTTTGAATGGGTTCCCCTGGTGTAGAATGTCTCTTCCCCGGATTTTACGGGAGAAACCTTGTAGATGTGTCGCTCACCAAATGTGCTGTTTACTTCTGAGATCATGTGCCGCAGTCGGCCCTCGTTGTCGTAAAGGAAATAAAAGCTGACTGGATTAAAGGCTGTACCCATAAAACGCGGCATCGTCACGAGAATAATTTTGTCGGTCTCTCGCGAGGCAGACGCTTCATCCACTCTGGCTAGAATTTTCTTCCGGATTGACTGATCGTCCGGTTCCAGGTAATCCTTATCATACAGGGAAAAGGGCCGCCAGCGGTTATAGCCGAAAAGACGGCATTCATGATCAAGTGCGCGAAGATTATCAATGTCAGCGGAAAGGGCAAAATAGGGGTACGCAAAGGCATGGGCTACCGGATGGGTTCTGGTATGCATCACACGGCCTGTGTAAAGAAATGCTGTCACAGGGAGATGCCAAAGGATTCGACCATACGAACGGAAGATCGAACCGCGTCTTCATGAAACCCATAACCGTGATAACTGCCACAATAGTGTGTATGAAGAACTCCCTGGAGCGAGGAAAGGGATTTTTGAGCTCGAATGGCATCCAGTGTGTACAGTGGATGGGAAAAGACAACATCGTCAATGATTGTATCGTTAGCAACACGATTACCCTGGTTCAGGGTAACAAAAAATTCGCAATCGGACGAAAATCCCTGAAGCCGGTTCATATGGTAGGTGACGGGAACCGGATGCTCCGGTCCCATATCCTGCCATTGTATGACATTCCATGAGGCCCATGAGCGTCTCAATGCGGGCAGCAAACCTCTGTCCGTGTGGAGAACGGTTTGATTATGGTTATATCGAAATGCCCCCAGAATCCGGCGCTCTTCGGCTGTAGGTTCGGACAGTAATCCCAGAGCCTCATCTGCGTGGGTTGCCAGGATTACCCGGTCAAAGGAGCCAAGGCTGCCGTCCTTGGATTTCAGTTCGACTCCGGCGGAGTTTCGCTCGATATGGTGAACGGGTGAATGCAGATAAATCTTGCCGTTATATGTTTTAAGAAAGGCTTGCACGTAAGTGTGACTTCCTCCTGCAACTGTCTGCCATTGGGGCCGGTCTCTCAGGGAAAGAAGGCCGTGGTTATTGTAAAAATGCAGAAAGGCCTGGGCAGGAAACTCCAATAATTTCTGAAAAGGAGTGGACCAGATCGCTGCCCCCATGGGTTTAATGAACCAATTCACGAGATCGTTACGGTACCCTATCGTGCGAAGATAGTCCCCAAGAGTTAGCGAGGCATCCACTGTCTCTTCTTTTATTTTTTTACTGGCCTCCCGGCAAAAACGGAGGATCTCCGCCAGGAAGAGCCAGTATCGAACTGAAAAAAGGTTCCTGCGTCGCGCAAAGAGACCATTGATGCCGGTCCCCGCGTAGGTGAAGCCCGTATCAGACTCGGTAAAGGAAAAGGACATTTCAGAATTTCGTACAGGCACTTTCAGTTGACGGAGAAATTCGTGGAAGCATGGATAGGTCCGATTGTTAAAAACGATAAATCCCATGTCGATCGCGAGGGTCTTTCCTGACGGATCCGTATGTGTCACGGTTCTCGTATGACCACCGATAGAAGGATTTTTTTCAAAGAGTGTGACGTTGTGTTTGCGGGCAAGAAGATATGCGGCGGTTATTCCGGCAACCCCTCCGCCAACCACGGCAATGGAAAGAGGATGGCTGCTACGTTCGCTGGACACGGCCATCCCCACGTGAGAGGATTCCAAAAACGTCATCAGGCGAAGGGCTGGTCTGAGGCAAAGTGTACGTTGTCATGGTGATTAGAGTAACAGATTCATTAATTTCTTCATTCCCCTGGAAACTCTGTTGATTTTAAGAGGGGCTAATTCATTTCGAACGTTAGGAAACGCGGACGTTACCCATACTCGGATCATGGTTCCTGTTTCCCTCGAAGCGCCTGGATGCAGGTCTCGATCGTTGCTTGAGGCAGATTCATGTGCGATAGAAGCTTCCTGGACATGGCTGCGGCCATTTCTTCCTCTTCGACAAGAATTTCTGTGGCGCCAATTCTCTGAAGGGTGTCCACCTCACTGAAGTACCGGGTTCGGACCAGAATCGGGATGTCGGGCGAGAGTTCCCGTGCCGCCCGGACCGTCTGACGGGTACTTTCGTTGTCGGGAAGAGTGACGGCAAGAAGATCTGCCTTCAAGATCCCGGCATGCTGGAGAATCGAAGAGAAGGAGGCATCTCCCGCGAGTACGGTGTATCCTTCCTTCCGGGCAGCTCGTATATTTGCAGGATTCAATTCGATAATCGCGAAGTGAACCCCGGCCCTGCGTGCCACCCGGGTCAGCGTTTGACCGACAGCACCATAACCGGCGATGATGAGATCGACATCCTTTTCGCGGGATGTTGAAGAACCTGCCTTGAGTCCAGGTCGAACCCGGTGGGCCAGCTTCGGTCCCATGGCCATCAGAAATGGTGTGGCCAGAAGGGTCAGGATTGCTGAAATCAAAAAAAGATCAAATATACTGGTGTCAATCAAGCCGTTTCCCAGAGCCAGACGCCCGACCACAAAGGAGAATTCTCCCACCTGGGCGAGTGTGAGTCCCGTCAGAAGAGATGTATGGAAAGGATAGCGCAGGAGGAGAGCGATCAAGGTGATGATCAGGAATTTTACCATCGTAATGGCTGCAGCCAGGAAAAGCAGGAGAAGCGGGGAGTGGAGAAACACCTTTACCTGAAAGAGCATTCCCATGGAAATGAAAAAGAGAGAGGTGAAGATGTCCCGCAGAGGCAGGATATTTCCTATGGCATAGTGGGCATAGTCCGATTCGGAGATCAGCAGCCCGGCAAGAAAGGCCCCCAGGGCAGGGGAGAGACCCGCGCGGGCTGCAAGCCACGACAGACCGAATCCGACGAAGAGGACACCAAGAAGGAAAATCTCACGATTCCGGGTCATACTCAGTTGGTGGAGAAGCTTCGGGAAGAAGTACCAGCCTCCCACAAGGGTGACGGTCAGCATGGCCGCCCCCTCGATAAACTCGACAAGGGGGGGGCCTCCGGGGCCCCCGACCCCGGAGAGAAGGGGGATGGCGGCCATAACAAGTACGGCAGCCAGATCCTGAAAGATAAGAATGTTGACGCTAAGCCGCCCGTGAGAACTGTCAAGCTCCGTTCGATCCTGAAGGAGACGAATCACCACGGCGGTGGAACTGAGGGCGAGCAGAAGTCCGCCTACCATGGCTGTTTTCAGGCTGCGGCCGGCAAGGAGCAGGATCCCGGCTCCCATGGCGGTCGTCAGAACGACCTGCAGGCTTCCTCCGCTCAGAAGGTCCCTCGCTCCACGGATGAAGGAACGGAAAGAAAATTCAATCCCGATGGCGAAAAGAAGAAAAATGATGCCGATCTCAGCCAGGACTTCCACTTCGTGAATTCCGTGAACCAGCCGCAACCCGTGCGGGCCTGCCAGGATACCCGTAAGTAGAAGCCCCACAACAGAGGGAACCCTGATCCTGTGACAGATCCACAGGACTCCCAGAGAGAGGCCTGAGATCACGAGGATCGCTTCAATCAGAGAGAGCAACATGGTTTAGAAACGGTCCAGAATGGAATTAACATTCCGATGTGTTCTGGACTCTCAGGCAGGTTCGATGATTTCCACTCCCCCCATATATGGGTGGAGTGCTTCCGGAATCAGGACGGTTCCGTCGGCCTGCTGGTACGTTTCCAGAATCGCGACGAGGGTGCGTCCCACAGCCAGGCCGCTTCCATTCAGAGTATGAACGAACTCGTTCTTTCCCGTATCGGGGTCCTTATAGCGGATCCGTGCACGGCGGGCCTGGAAATCTTCAAAATTAGAGCATGATGAAATTTCCCGGTAGGTATCTTGGGACGGCAGCCAGACTTCCAGATCGTAGGTCTTGGCCGACGAAAATCCAAGATCTCCAGAGGCGAGGGTAACGACACGATAGGGAAGATTCAGCTCCTGCAGCAGAGCCTCCGCGTGTCCGGTCAGCTTCTCCAGCTCATCATACGATACTTCGGGACGGCTGAAACGGACTAGTTCGACCTTGTTGAACTGGTGTTGACGGATCAACCCCCGGGTATCCTTACCGTAGGATCCCGCCTCGGATCGAAAACAAGGTGTGTAGGCACAATATGCAAGGGGTAATTGATCAGCGGAAAGTACCTCTTCCCGGTGAAGATTGGTGACAGGAATTTCTGCCGTGGGAACCAGGAAATAATCCCAACCCTCTATCTTGAATAGATCACTCTCGAATTTTGGAAGCTGTCCGGTTCCTGTGCAGGAGTCCCGGTTGACCATGAAGGGAGGCAGGACCTCCCGATATCCGCGGGAAGTATTCCGGTCGAGAAAATAGTTGATCAAAGCCCGTTCAAGACGGGCCCCGGCTCCCATCAAAACCGCAAAACGGGCACCCGAGATCTTGGAAGCACGCGGAAAGTCCAGAATCCCCAGCGTTTCCCCGATCTCCCAGTGGGGACGGGGCGGAAAGGGAAAATCCGCGGGCTCACCCCAGGATCGTTCGATCCGGTTGTAGGTGGAATCGGGCCCGATGGGAATGGATGCGTGGAAAAGGTTGGGAAGAGTGAGTTCCAGACTTTCCAGGGAAGATTCCACATCACGGAGCCTGTCTTCCATGGATCGAATCTCTTCTCCCACTTTTTTCATCTCGGTGATGAGATGGTCGGCATCCCGTTTTTCCTTTTTGCTTCTGGCGATCTCCTGGGATGCATCATTCTTAAGGTGACGCAAATGCTCCAGTTCCTTAAGGATTGTCCGCCGTTCTTCCTCTACCTGAGTAAAGGCCTCCAGGTCGACCTGGTCCGCCATCGATCGCTGAGCCAGCATCGTTTTAAGGGCTTCAATGTTATTCCTTACAAAGTCACGGGCAAGCATGGGTCCCTATTGTACGTGGAGGGAATTTTGGCGTCAACTCAGTCTTCCCGATTGAGCCGGGATTGAAATCTGGCAAGGAGAGTGAGGGCGTCCAGCGGCTTCAATGAGTCCAGATCGATGGATCGGATCTGATCCGCCACGATATCCGTTGCTGAAGGGAAGAGGGTAAGCTGTCTCTGCCCCACGTCGGTCATTCCCTGGGCTGCGCGAGGGATTCCCCGGGGGTCGAGTTCACTCTTTTCTAGATTGGCGAGGACTTCCTTGGCACGTGAAACGATTTCGGAAGGAACCCCGGCAAGGTGAGCCACCTCGATCCCGTAACTTCGGTCTGCGGTACCGTCAACGATCCGATGGATAAAGAAAATCTTACCTTCGAATTCCTTAACGTCGACGGAGAGATTTCTGACTCCCGGTAAGAGAAGGGCCAGTTCGGTCAGCTCATGATAATGGGTGGCAAAGAGCGTCTTGGCGCCAATCTGCTCATGGATGTGTTCCACTACGGCCCATGCCAGGGAGAGTCCATCGAAGGTTGCCGTCCCTCGCCCTACTTCGTCCAGAATGATCAAACTGCGATCGGTGGCCTTTCTCAGAATCTGAGCGAGTTCCAGCATCTCCACCATGAAAGTACTCTCTCCCTGGGCCAGTTGATCGAAGGCTCCTACACGAGTAAATATCCGATCGAAGAGGGGAATGGATGCCTCTGTTGCCGGGACGAATGATCCAATATGGCTCATATATGCCGCGAGGGCGACCTGGCGCAGATAGGTTGATTTTCCACCCATGTTGGGTCCCGTAATAATCAGGATCCGCCGGCCTTCTTCGGGAATATCACAATCATTTGGAGTGAAGGGCTCTTCCCTGAGGACCTTTTCCACGACGGGATGGCGGCTCTCCCTGAGAGAAAGGGACGAACCCGTGTGCATATCAGGTTTGACATAGTTGCCATCCCGGGCTGCGGTTGCAAAGGAGAGTAAACAATCCATGATCGCCAGGTTGCGGGCTACATGCATAATACGGTTTGTTTCCAGAAGAACCGCGTTGCGGAGATCTTCGTAGAGTTCCAATTCCAGGGAGGCCACGGTCTCATTGGCATGAAGGATCTTTTCCTCCAGTTCCTTGATGCCGGGCGTAATGAATCGTTCCGCATTCACAAGCGTCTGTTTGCGGATGTAATGCTCAGGCACCCTGGATACCTGTCCCCTGGACACTTCAACGTAGTATCCATAGACACGGTTGTACCCTACTTTCAGGTTTGAGATCCCCGTTGCTCTTCTTTCTGTCTCTTCCAGGGCGAGAATGGCAGAACGGGATTCACTCTGAATGGATCTTGCCTCATCCAGACGTTCATCGACACCATCTCGAATCAGCCCTCCTTCCCTTATCTGGAGAGGCGGCTGGTCGACAAGGGTTTCCCGGATTTGCGCAGCAAGATCCATCGGAGGATTCAGGGTGTCCCGCAGCTCCTTCAGAAGAGTGGAGCGTTCCACCGTCGCAAGAAGCTCGTATATGGCAGAAGATCGATCCAGTGTGTCTGCGATGGCCAGAAGATCCCTCGGATGTTCCCGCCCGTAGGCCACCCGGGAGGTCTGTCTCTCCAGATCGCCCATTCCTTTGCATGTTTCGGACAGGGACTGGCGTAACTCACGTCGACGTACGAGCTCTTCCACGGCTCCAAGGCGGTGCTGGATTTCCTCCAGACTGGAGAGGGGCTCACGCATCCAGGTGCGGAGCAGGCGTGCTCCCATGGGGGTCATGGTTCGGTCCAGAACGGCATGGAGGCTGTGCCGCGGATCCCCGAGGGATGACTGAAAAATCTCCAGGTTCCGAATTGAGGTTGCGTCAATGACCTTCTGTTCGTCATGGACGATGAGATCCACGGCTACCGCATCATCCCTGAACTGCGTTTCTCGAACATAGCGGAGAAGCGCACCCGCTACCCCGGAGCGTGGATCACCTTCCATGAGACCGAAGCCCTTCAAGGAAGCCGTGCCGAGGATCTTACTCAGTTGCTGCATCCCGGCTCGCCTGTCAAAGTAGGAGATATCCAGGGGGGTGATCGGGATCGAGACTCCGGTCAATTCAAACTCTGCCGGTGTGCCGGGAAGAAGGATTTCCTTAATGGGAAAGAGCCTCATATGATCAACGATGGAGGATCTCTGTACCGAATAAAGGTGAATCGAACCGGTTGATACGTCCATGAGACCCAGGGTTTCTCCATCGTACGAGGCAAGGTAATGGTGATCCCGTTCCTCAAGCCCGACGCTTTCCGGGATACATCCCGGTGTCAGGACACGCACGACTTCCCGACGGACCAGTCCCTTTGCCTGGGATGGGTCTTCCATCTGCTCGCAAATGGCGATTTTGTTTCCTGAACGGATCAGTTTGATCAGATAGGAATCGAGAGCATGGTGAGGGATTCCGCACATGGGAATCTCTCCATCACGGGATGTCAGAGTAATCTGGAGGATGGGAGCCGCAACTTCCGCGTCCTCAAAGAACATCTCGTAAAAATCACCCATTCGATAGAGAAGTATCGCATCCCTGTAGCGAGATTTGATTTCCAGATACTGCTTCATCATGGGTGTCGTAGATGTGCTCACGATATCATGCTAGCACAGGTGGATATACCCGGCTGGATCTGGTGGAAGGAGGTTATGGAATGACGGAGAGAAATATCACCAGCGAAGCCCCAGACCCTCTTTGACCATCCCGGTCAGGAAGACCGCGTCCTGGGAAAGGTTGTCCACGCTGGATGCATAGGTGTAGACGGCACCGTCACAGTTAATGGCCCAGGTGAATGCATCATCTTCATAGAGATCGTCGACGCTGATCTGTTTGAGGCTCATGGCAGGAATGCCAACAATGACTTCGTTTTCCTCGCCCAGGGGCTTGAGCGCACAATACGTCGTTGATTCGCCCCGGTTGAGAATTCCAATATTGGTCCTGCGCTGATCTGCGGGAAAGGAGACAAGTCGCCAGTTTGTGACTTCGGGTCCGACCGTGAAGGGCACATACTGGCCTACCGAGGAATCGATCGACTCGCTTGAATAGATTCTCCCTCCGCCGGTGAGCGTACCGGATATTTCCAGATAGCCAAGAGCCTCTTCCAGATTGAAAAGTTCATTCAGGATATCAGAGTAACGGGCCGTTTCATGCATGTGAAGATTTACCTGGGTTTGATAAGATTTCCAGATGCCGTCAACGAAGAGACGGGCATGGAAGTGGATTTCCTGCTCGGAATCGAGGGGGTTAAAGAGAATGATTTCAGTTCTCCAGAGACTGTTCCGTGAGCCCGGGGAAGAAGCAATGACCGGGAAAAAGCCTGCCGTCTGGGGAATCATTCCGGGAATGTAAACGGCATCACCTGTGACCATTGTGACTACCGAAGCATAGACGAGAAGTTCGGAGCCGTTCAGGGCATCGATTCGAAGGGTCGCCCCTGAGGTTTCAATATTGGGGAAGTAGCGCGTCAGGGGTTCCTGGACCATGGAGTCCGGTTGAAACACTTCTGTCATTGATGCCAGTTCCAGACCATCCGGCCCCAGGAGGGTAAGGGCAGCCGAAACCTGGTCATGATCCTTATTAATCCAGCCGAGGTTGGTTCTTCGGGAAGAATCCTGAAAAAGTCCGGGAAGGTAAATCGTGCCTCCCGATCGGAGGATGACTGAAGGAGCAAGAATATTCTGTCCAAGCTGACCGGTTTCGGTCTGGTTGAAGGTGCGAACCACTGCCGCCGTCTCTACGGGTACTTCCACTTCCAGGAACCCGAAGCTGTCGCGGTCAAGAAAGGAACCGATGACATCCGGTACATGAAGAGCCGACTGTCCGTCTACCTGAAAGGTCTGGCTGGTTCGGGATGTGTCGTAGCCAGCTTCCTGATAGGCCACTGTGATTTCCTGGACCGAGGATGAGAAATTGGCCAGAACCATATCACTTTTCCAGGAGGTGCCGCTTGCCCCTCCCTTGTGGGCTACACCGGCATAGATTTCGGAGGTGTCGACGACGATATCTCCTGTGACCACCAGAGCATACCCCTGGGAGGGTACGGGAATCGAGGTCCCACGCACTTCGATGGTGTAGGTCCCCGCCTCCGGGTTGTCAATGATCACCTGTTCCACGTTGTTCAGAGGGTCCGGGGCTCCGTTTCTTCGTGATTTGCCGTTCAGAAAGTTGTTGCCGAGGTAAATTCCGTTGGGTGCGGTCACTTTGAGGTCAAGGTTGTTTACGACGATCTGAGTGGCAAAGGGGACAGCCGGGTAATCCGCCCACGTGAGAGCAATTCTCAGGGGTTCCGTATTACTTTTCACTGTTATGGAATAGGTGTGGACCTGGAATTCCACCAGTCCATCGGAATGGCGGATGTCACTGACGAAGAGTCTTCGGCGCTCACCGGAAAAGTAGAGTGCATCGTCCAGCACAAGATGTCCCCAGCCTTCCTGCATCGTGGGATAGCCGTCCGGATCTGGCATATCCCGGGTGGCCGAGAGGAGAATTGCCTTGATTAGGCTGCCTGTGGGGGTAATGCTCTGGCCTCCCGCGATTCCGTATGGATAGTAACCCTTTAGAAAATACTCTCTGGTCAGGGCAGCGGCAGCTGCTGCCGCCGGGGAGGCCATGCTTGTGCCGCTGAGCGTGATCGTCCCACAGGGGGAATTGGATGCCGCGGAACGGATCCCGCAGCCCGGGGTAAAAAGTTCGGGCTTCAGGCGGCCGTCACTGGTGGGCCCCATGCCGCCGGAACAGATGGAATCTTCCTGTGGGTACTGATATGAAGCTCCCATGGCGAGGGTGTTTTTTGCATTCTCCGGGGTTTTAAGAAAAAGTCCGTTGGAGACGGAGAAGAGGACCAGATTGTCTTCGTAATCATGCGTAAACGTATCAATATCGGCGCACCACTGCGTATATGCGGTTGTTGCGTCGTCACCCCAGGAGTTCGTATGGATTCTGGCTCCCTCATTGTAGGCACGAGTAAAGACATCGTACAGCTGGGTCTCTCCAAACGGGAAGACATCATAGATATTTGTGGTCGTTAATCGAGCGTTGTAGGCGATTCCGTTATTGGCTTCTCCTTCAGCGAACCCGGCTACGGTTCCTGCCGTGTGGGTACCATGACCATCGACATACGTTTCGTAGGTTGAATGGTATGCAACATATTTCCGATGATCAGGACCTATGGGGTTGAACGGATCTTCAAAGTAGCAGGATGTCCGAGAAGGGGGGCCGTCGATGTGACCCACAATTTCACCCTCCCCACTTAATCCCCTGGTGTAAAGAGAATAGACATAAGGTAAATCACTTTGAATTACCCAGGAGGTCAGATCGTTCCGAAGCGTCCAGGTCGGAACCGGTTCTACCCAGAGAACATTCGATGATCGGGCGATCTGGAGGAGGGTCTGTCGATCTGCAGAAACCGACAGGGTGGAACCCGATTGCCGGAGCAAAGTTCCGGATCCGAGAGAGGGTATATGATTTTCATCCAGCAGCCGGACTGCAGTGGTTTGAAATTCCTGCACCCGCGGTGAGATCTTGAGTTCCGGAGGAACCGAGCGTACTGATGTGATCAATCCCGTCTCGATCAGTTTCTGTGCCTGGGGCAGGAGATGGACGAAATAGATCCCTGATTCCACATGACCAAGGAGGGTCAGGCCTTCCAGATTTGGATTCAACAGGACACTGGGATCACGGAGTGTAACAAGCGCAAGATTCCCGGAGTCGGAAAGTTCCCCGATCTGTGGAAGTGTGTCGAAATCTAACGTTCCTGAAACAAGGTGCAGGGTCGTGGCGGTGCTGATCGCAGGAAGAAAGAGGAGGATGCACAGACATGCTCGAAAAATCATAGGCAATGACTATACCACAGGAAAGTGGGACGATCCAGCCGGTTCCGTCCCTGATCTGTCCCGTGATGATCGGACACGTCAGTGTACAATAGAGGGGTGAAATCAGATCAGCCAAAAGATGTAATCAACGTATGTGTCAACCGGAAAGCCCGGCATGACTACGAGATCATCGAGACGTTCGAGGCAGGAATTGTTCTCACCGGGCCTGAGGTAAAATCCCTCCGGGAAGGGCGGGCCAACCTCAAGGACAGCTATATTGCCTTTGAAACGGGAGAGGCTTTTCTTGTTGGAGCCCATATCAGTCCGTATCCCCACGCCTGGCATGTCCTTCAGGAGCCGGAGCGAAATCGGAAGCTTCTTCTCCATTCACGTGAAATTTCGCGTCTTTCGGGAAAAGTGACGGCTAAGGGATTGACGGTGATCCCATTGAAGATCTATTTCAAAAAGGGAAGAGCCAAAGTGGAAATTGCGCTGGCCAGAGGACGGAGAGAGTACGAAAAGAAAGATGCCATAAAGGAAAGAATTATGGAGCGCGAGGCCCGACAGGCAATCAAGGGGTAGGAAAGAGGAGATTCGATTTTACGGTCTAAATCGGATCCAGCATGGAAAAACTCAGGTCAGAGATTTCGTGAGAATGGCCATGGAATGGGTCACTCCCTGCGGATCCATCAGGTAGTGGGGGACCAGGGCGGCTCTTCGAAATCCCAGGGCTTTCAGAGTCTGGATGGCCGGCCCTTCTTCATATTCGGCCGCCGTGGAGGATAGGATTTTCAGTCCCTCCCGCTTTGCGACATCGATCAGTTCCTGCATCAGAATCGTCCCTACACCAAGACCATGGCAGGTTTCGAGAACGACCACCCGTACGCGTCCGACGTGACGCAGCGGGCCGAAGTTTTTTCGATGCAGAGTTCCGTCTGCAACGAGGGTACCATCCAGTTCCACGACCAGGGGGAGGATACGGTCGTAGTCCAATTCCTGTATCCAGGTGTCGACGACACGGCGGTCCGTTACATCGTCATAGAGAAAGCGGCGGGATTCCGGTTTCAGGGTCATAAACAACCTGTAAAGTTTGTCCCCGTCGCCCGAAGACAATAAACGAATGGTTGCTGTTCGACCATCTCGCAGCGTGCAGGATTTCGGATAGGACAATACCATGGCATCTCCTTACCATATCAGGTTCAATTGTTGATTATCCTATCGGAACGTAAATCGACTTGTCAATGAAATAAGCAAAAATAGTGAAACTTTCGGGCGTCTATGCGTATAATGGCATTATGGAAGCGATAGAACTGAACCAGGTCGTAAAAACCTTTGATGGAACACGCGCAGTGGATGGTGTGTCCTTAACGATTCCCCGGGGGACGATTTACGGTCTTCTCGGGCCCAACGGAGCCGGAAAGACAACCACGATTCGGATGATCACCGATATTTACCGGCCGGATGAAGGTGAGATCCGGATTTTCGGTGATCCACCCGGATACCGCGTTCAGCACAGGATCGGATACCTTCCCGAAGAGAGGGGTCTCTATCGGAAGATGAAGGTGATTGAACAACTTGTCTTCCTGGGTGAATTGAAGCAGGTACCTGCGAAAGAAGCACGAAAACGGGCCATGGAATATCTGGAACGTTTCGACCTCGCAGAGTGGGCTCTGAAAAAGGTGGAACAGCTTTCGAAGGGGATGCAACAGAAAGTCCAGTTCATCGGAACGGTTCTTCATGATCCCGACCTTATTATTCTGGATGAGCCCTTCTCCGGTCTGGACCCTGTAAATCAGGCTCTTCTGAAGGAAGAAATTCAGGGCTTTGTCGACCGGGGGAAAACGGTGATCTTCTCTACGCATGTCCTTCCCCAGGCGGAGCAGCTCTGCAGGGACATCTGCCTCATCAACCACGGTAAGAAAGTTCTGGATGGCCACGTGGAAGAGATCAAGGCCCGTTTCGCCGAACCGGTAATACTTCTGACAACGGACGCAGAGGTTGAGGAACTGAGGGCCGATGGGGCTCATGTTGTCCGAAGGAATGGCCATGTGGAAGTGAGGCTTGACAATTCTCTCGCACCGGAAGCCTATCTGGCTGAACTCTTCTCCCGACATATTCCGATCCAGGCATTTGGTCCAAAGGAAATCGATCTGGAAAGCATCTTCATCAAGGTGGTGAAAGATGAATCTCTCTAATCTCTTTGTTGTTTTCAAACGCGAATACCTCCAGAGGGTCCGAACCGTCACATTCTGGATTTCCACAATCATCTTTCCCGTTTTTATGGGCGCCATCGTCTTTATCCCCATCCTGATCGGAGAAAAACAGAAGGCTGAGTTTAAAGTCGTCATCGTGGATCCCTCGGAAATTGTCTACCCCATGTTGAAAGAGGAACTGGACAAATCCCGCCATAACATCGAGCTGATCAAGTCCCGCACGGAAGATACGGACGAGTTGAAACGCGATGTTCTTGGAAAGAAATATAACGGATATCTGATCATTCCCAGAGATGTCCTGGAGACGGGTAAGGTTCAGTATTATGGAAGAAATGTGGCCAATGTTATCGGATTATCCCGTCTTGAAACCTATGTGAACCGGACCGTAATTGCAACCCGGCTCGGAGAGAGGGGGATTTCCAGGGAAGATGCGGGCCAGATCATTCAGCGCGTGGAGTTTGATACCTACAAGGTCACGGAAAAGGGGGAGCAAAAGGATAAGGGTGCCTCGTTCTTTATGGCATTTCTCCTTTTCCTGACGCTCTACATG
The DNA here is from genome assembly GCA_035593605.1 of Thermoanaerobaculia bacterium. Taxonomy (NCBI): domain Bacteria; kingdom Pseudomonadati; phylum Acidobacteriota; class Thermoanaerobaculia; species Thermoanaerobaculia bacterium. Next base: position 89,814 of record DAOSWS010000015.1, read on the forward strand.
GTGATTATCCTTTACGGCAGTTTCATTCTTCGAAGTGTGCTGGAGGAGAAAACCACCCGGGTCGTCGAGGTGCTGGTGACCACGATTAAACCCTTTCCCCTGATGATGGGAAAGATCATCGGCATCGCTGCTGTTGGATTTACGCAGTACATGATCTGGTTTGTCCTGGGGGCGGTCCTGTTTACCGCCGTGCTTCCCGGAACGGGTATGGCCAAGGAGATGGGAACGATGCCGATTACCCTGGGACAATCGATCTATTTCTTCGTATTTTTTATTCTCGGCTATTTTATGTACGCGGCCCTCTATGCCGGGGTCGGTGCTCTCTATAACTCCGAACAGGAAGCCCAGCAGATGGCGACGATGATCGTGATTCCCCTGATCATCCCCATCCTGCTGATGCAGGCCATCATGGGAGATCCAAATGGGACGATGTCCACGGTACTCTCTCTGATTCCCCTCTTTACGCCGCTTCTCATGTACCTGCGAATCCTGCTGGAAACCCCGCCCGCCTGGCAGGTTGCCCTCGGGATCGGTCTCTGTGTCCTTACGGTCATTTTCCTCACGTGGATCTCTGCCAAGGTCTACCGTGTCGGGATCTTCATGACCGGAAAGAAACCGACCTTCAAGGATATCGGCCGCTGGATCCGGGCCTGATCCAGCCTTAGTCCCGGCGAAGCATCTCCGCGACCTCAATGGGGGTTCGAGACCGCTTCTCTGCAAGGGCTCGCAAATTATCTTCAGCGGAGGCTTCAATCCCTGCAGCGTGGAGCCTTTGAAGCCCGGTATCCAGGGGTACCTCCAGCTCATTACAGGCCTGTTCCACCGTCTTCTTTCCCCAGCCGCCTCCTTCGGGAAGGGGGTCAATACCGTCAGGAGGGAGAGGAGTCAGCGGCGCGATCAGTGAAAAAAGTTCAGCCGGAGTCATCTCGTTTCGTCTGGCAATTTCCCCCACCATCTCATCGGGAGTGGCATCCACACCCTTTTCCGCCAGGAGAGTGAGTGCCCGGTGCAGGTCGATGGACTGCCTGCGCAGAAGATCTCCGAGTTTCAGGAGCTCCGCATGGGGAAGGGGAGGCTGCTGAATCCCCTTCTCCCAGGAAACCTTGAATGCGTTCCCCCAGGCCATGATCGTCGATGCGGGAGGCCAGTTCTGAATACAAAGGACGAGGATCGCGGCATTGAGGATCAAACAGATGGCGATCTCCATTTTCCGATCCATCGTGCGATGGATTTTGGATACCAGGTAGTTCAAGAAAAGCTTCCAGTTGTAAATGAGGTGAACAATGCCGAGGAGAATAAAGGCAAATCCTCCCACCGTATGCATGCTTCCCCATTGATCCTTGTTTAATCCCCACAGGTGCCAGTCGGTCCAGTAGGCTACTCTCCCGGCCGGGAGAATATATAGAACAACACTGGAAAGGATCAGAACGATAAAGGAAACCGCCATGGAAAGGGACACAAAGACACGGCCGCTGAACCGGGTCGAAGACATGATGGATACCCCCTGAATCAAAGACGAAAACACCCTATCCTACCTCAATTGTGTGAAGGAAGAAAATCGTTGTCGATGCAGGGGCGGATCGTTGGTCTGAAAATCCGCACGAATCAGCGGAATAAACCTCAAGAAATCCGCGTTCGAATCGATAGTAGCCATTGACGGAGGTAACTTATGGTCCGAACAAAGATCCACGTCATTTCTTCAATTTTTCTTCTCGCCGTATCACTCTCGGCACAGAATGACTATGATGAAGTTGTTGTATCGATCCATCCTGTGTCAGGTACGGTATACATGGTGGAGGGAGCGGGTGGGAATATCGGTATCTCTACGGGAGAAAACGGAATCGTGATGGTGGACGCACAGTTCGCACCCCTGGCTGAAAAGATCCGGAATGCAATCGGAGGAGTCTCCAAAGGGAAAGTCAGGTTTCTCATCAACACACACTGGCACTCGGATCATACGAGTGGAAATGTTGCATTCGGAAAAGAAGCGATGATCCTGGCTCATGAGAATGTACGAAAGCTGGTCACCACGGAGCAGAAAATTCTCGGAAATACCAGGGAACCCCTTCCGGAGGTCGGTTGGCCGGTCCTCACCTTCTCGGATGGCGTGAAGATATACCAGAACGGGGAGGAGATCGATGTCATCCATGTGCCCGCGGCTCACACGGACGGGGATTCCATCGTGTGGTTCCGAACATCGAATGTCCTCCACACCGGGGACCTGATGTTTTCAGGACGATTTCCCTTCGTCGACCTCGATCATGGGGGGAATGTTGTGACTCTCCTGGCACAGCTGAAAAAGATCCTCCCCACGGTAAACGCGGAGACACAAATTATTCCCGGCCATGGCCCGCTGTCAAACCGATCTGATCTCGAAACCTACATTGCGATGATTGAGGAAACCCTCGGCGTCGTGAAGGAGAAAATAGAGAAGGGAGAATCGCTGGAGAAAATCAAAGAGGAGGGACTGGAAAAAAAATGGTCCGGCTGGTCATGGTCGTTCATCCCCACGGACCGCTGGATCGAACTCCTCTACGGGAGCCTGACCCAATCCTGAATGATGTAATGGCATCGCCCACCGAGTATCCCCTCGACACATACCATGGAGGTCGGCGACAATACACGTTTGCAATGGTAGCTGTGATTGAACGTTGGGTGGGATGAAATAGACTCGGTGACCAGATGGCGTCGTCACTCGCGTATACCTGAGTAGGCAATCCCGGGAGACGGCGACAAGCCCAAAATTCATTTGTCAACAATTACAGGATGGTTTTATGTCTCCCCGGCGTAGCCTACCGAGTATCCCCTCGACACATACCCAGGAGGACGGGGACAAGCCGCTGTTCGCAATGAGAGCTAAGTTTGAATGTCAATGAAGAAGTTATTTATTTAAGGATGTACAAACTGGCGTCTCCATCCGATTTTACTCAAGAAGATAATCCCGGGAAACGGTGACAAGCCCAAAATTCATTTGTCAACAATTACAGGGTAGTTTTATGTCTCCCCGGCGTAGCCCACCGAGTATCCCCTCGACACATACTCTGGAGGTCGGCGACAGCCCCCATACGCAATGGGTGCTCTGATTGGACTTTAGTGAGGGGAAAATTGAAACGCCAATAAAACAAACTGGCGTCTCCATCCGAGTTTACCCCAGCAGGTATTCCCAGGAGGACGGGGACAAGCCGCTGTTCGCAATGAGAGCTAAGTTTGAATGTCA